>JAIRTV010000082.1 GCA_031254675.1 Planctomycetaceae bacterium
CTTTCACACTCTTTGCGATTCGGTTTTACGCTGGTCGAACTTCTTGTGGTTATTGCGATTATTGGCGTGTTAATCGCACTTCTGTTGCCTGCCGTTCAAGCCGCGAGAGAAGCAGCACGGCGAATGCAATGTTCCAATAAAATGAAACAATTGGGAATTGCTTGTCACAATTATCACGATACACATCAACTGTTTCCTCCGAGCGCGGTTAAAATTCGTTCGGCTGGAAACGATTCACTTCAGTCTTACAGGACAGTGTGGGGACTTTCAATTTTACCGTTTATGGAACAAACAGCTGTTTTCGAAAAATACAATCCACGAGCGTCACTGGCTAATAATGATACAACAAATTATCCGCCCGGATTGAATCGGGAAATTGCAACATCACGAATGAATATTTACGAATGTCCCAGTGATACCGGTGCAGGCACATTACAGATTCCAAGCACAGAAGAATGGAACACGGACTACACTCCTCATTGGAACCAATACACAACATCTTATCGCGGTGTTGCAGGAATCAATTGCGACAGTACCACGACAGCAGCACAAGCTAATTTCTACTGGGATGATAACGGATGGAACTCTTATACTCATTTTCGTGGCGTGTTCCATGTGGTTGCTGCCTATCAATCAACCACAGACCCTGCTGATCCACGAGATGGTATGAAAATTTGGGAATCGTTTGCTTCCTTGACTGATGGAACATCAAATACTACTATTTTTGTCGAACGGCATTTTATCAAACAGGCTCGTTCTGGAAGCAGTGAAGCGGTTGATCTACGCCGAAATACATTTTGGGCAAGTGTTCCAAGAAATAATGCTTACAACATGGCACCAAGATCAGCAACTTTTATTGGAAATGATTTTGCAGCATGTATGGCAACAATCAATTCGGCAGACGCAACCAGTGATGTTCATAATTGTGCTAGAGCTGCCGCATCTTATCATACGGGAGGAATGAATGTTACCGTTGGAGATGCTTCTGTTCGGTTTGTTTCATTTAATATCAATGTCGGCGGTGGTGATGCGGGAGGAATTCCGAATATCGGTGTTTGGGGCAGATTGTGTGCTATTGCCGATGGTGAAAATGCTTCTTTTCCGTAATCGTTCCACAGGATTTTCTGTTTAGCCGCAAAGAACACAAAATAACACAAAAAATATTCAGGTTTTCGAATCATAAAATATTCTCGTGTTCTTTGTGAAAATATTGTGTCCTTTGCGGCTAACAAACAACATGAAAATATTACAAAAACCATAACCCTAATTTTTTTCAATTTTCATACAATGTACAAAAACATTACACTATTGTTAATTTTTATTTTGCTTGTTTTGTCCGGCTGCGGAAATCAGACAACAAAAGTTACCGGAACAGTAACATTGGACGGTCAAGGTTTGAAAGATATGGTCGTTCTGTTACAACCAGTTACCGATACGGCATTGACACCGGAAGCGGCTTTTGGTAAAACTAATGAACGTGGAGATTTTTCACTTTCATTGGTGAACAGTAAAAAATCGGGAGTTGCTCCCGGCGAATACGCGGTGTTTATCAACTGGAATGATCCCAATCCACAACCGGAAAATCAACCGCCTAATCCTTGTCCCTACAAAATTCCAAGTTCCGCAAAAGACGGAAGTTTTCGGTATGTTGTCGGAACACAAGGAGCCCAGCATATTGATTTTAATCTGTCTGAATTTTCTCATACAGAAATACAACCACAAAATTAACCCCTTAACTAGACTCGCTCTTAACCAATTAATTAAAAAATGAAACGTTTATTTTTGATTTCTGTTGTTTTAATGTTCTGTTTTTGTACGTATTCGATTTCTGTTGCGGCGACGCCGAAGCAGGTTTCGGGGATTTATCCGCATTTGGCGATGTTCAATAACGAAGCGGAATGCGGTACTGGAGCGGTTGTTTTTTGGGCGGATCGACTTTGGGCGATTACTTACGGACCTCATTTGCCGCATGGTTCCAGCGATAAATTGTACGAAATCACGCCCGAACTCCAACAAATCATCCGTCCGGAATCTGTTGGCGGCACGCACGCGAATCGTTTGATTCACAACGAATCGAAACAACTGATTATCGGTACGTATTTGATTGATGAACAGCGGAATGTTCGTGTTGTTTTGCCCAACGTGATGCCAGGGCGTTTAACGGCAACCACACGACATCTAACCGATCCGGCAAACAAAATTTACATTACAACAATGGAAGAAGGACTTTACGAAGTTGATGTCAATACGCTTGCGGTCAAAGGTTTGATTCGGGATGGTAACAATATTAAAAAAGGTTACACGGATGAAACATTTCTTTCGTCTTTGAAATCGCAATTGCTTGGTTATCACGGAAAGGGTTCGTATGCCGGACAAGGACGAGTCGTTTATGCCAACAACGGCGAGCAAGGGAAACAGGCTTTAATTGATCCGACAATGGCGAGTGGAGCTCTTGCCGAATGGATGCCTGAAACCGGTGGCGATTGGCAACTTGTTCGACGTAACCAATTTACCGAAGTAACCGGACCCGGCGGAATTTACGGTAACACAAATCCGGCAACTGATCCGATTTGGAGTATTGGTTGGGATTATCGTTCGTTAATTCTTATGGTGCTGCACAATAATCAATGGACAACCTATCGGTTACCGAAAGCGTCACACACTTATGATGGCGCACACGGTTGGCACACGGAATGGCCAAGAATTCGCGATATTGGCGACGATTCGGATTCGTTGCTGATGACAATGCACGGAACATTTTGGCGTTTTCCAAAAACATTTACGCCACAAAATTCCGCTGGAATCGAGCCGCGAAGTACGTATTTGAAAGTGATTGGTGATTTTTGTCGGTGGAATGATTGGGTTGTTTGCGGTTGCGATGATTCGGCGCAGTCGGAATTTACGAATAAACGCAAGGTCAAAGGTGATCTCGCCGGACCGGGACGTTCGCAATCCAACCTCTGGTTTCTCAAACCGGAACAATTCGATCATTTC
Organism: Planctomycetaceae bacterium; assembly: GCA_031254675.1. GTDB lineage: Bacteria > Planctomycetota > Planctomycetia > Pirellulales > Thermoguttaceae > WRKP01. The sequence continues at coordinate 2,995 of JAIRTV010000082.1, forward strand.
GGCACAAAAATTGGACGTGGCGGTTGTTGGGTTCATGATTCTGTTAAAGCGAACGAATATTCCGAACCCTATCTTTTTAGCGGTTACGAACATCGCCAACTCTTTTTGCAACACAAGGAAAACGAATCTGTTTCCGTAACATTAGAAATCGACGAACAAGGAAACGGCAATTGGAAACAGTATAAAACTTATTCTGTTCCTGCCGGTAACGAAGGAATTTTCGAAACGTTTGAGCAAAATGTTGCCGGCGTTTGGGTTCGTTTGAAAACAGATAAAGATGTTGCGAAAATTACGGCAATGTTTCATTATCGTAACGACGACAAACGAACCGTAGAACCCGATAAAAAATTTGAAGGACTCGCACAACTTGGCGAAGAGAAAGTCAATGGCGGTGTGATGTTGGCTCGCGGTGCTGATTTCAAAACGCTTCGATTTATTGCACAAAATGAAAGCAGCGAATTGGGCGTTTACGATCTTGATGGTGATTTAACGTTAAAAAAACAAGATGATCCCAATGGTTTGGCGTGGACAAAATCTCACGCGAAAATTCCTACCGGCGTGTTACAATATGATAACGCATCGGTGTTGCTTGTGGACGAAAAAGGGCGTTGGCGTTTGCCCAAAGGCGATTTACAACGTGACCAAACGGGACAACTCGGTGACGAACGTATTTGCCGTGAAGTTGCGACAGAACGTGATTTGTTCCATGCTCACGGGACATTTTACGAACTTCCTGCTGAAAATTCCGGTGGTGTACAAAAAATCCGACCAATTGCATCGCATCCGTATCGAATTAAAGATTATGCGTCGTATCGTGGAATGTTGGTGTTGAGTGGTTTGTCGGCGAATGCGTCCACCGAAAATCCGCACGTTATTAAAAGTAACGACGGGCAATGTGCAGTTTGGTGTGGCGTGATTGACGATCTCTGGGAACTTGGAAAACCACGCGGAATCGGCGGAGTTTGGAACAACACCGAAATTGCAGCCGATCAACCGTCCGATCCGTATCTGATAACCGGTTACGATAAAAAACGTGGTGAATTTTCGCACGATTCCAATGAAACGGTTGAATTTCGTATCGAATTGGATGTTTGCGGTGATGGAACATGGACGCTTTGGCAACATGTTCCGGTTGAACCGAATCAAACGGCGAAAGTTAATATCACTGTTGACGCTTATTGGATACGTGTTGTTACCAATAAATCAACAAAAGCAACCGCTACATTTATTTACGAATAATCTATTCGTGATACATTTTCGTAAGTTCCTGCCGCTAAGAAATTCGTGTCGATTCGATTTTAATGTATCGCATTTTCTCGTCGGCAGGAACGAATTATTCTTGAAAAGACCGCTCAAAAATTCCATATTGATGTTCTTGGATTCCGGTTCAAAATAATTTCGGATCAAGAACAATATGTTTGATGAGTCGTCGATTCCATGTGTACGTAGCGTGAACCATTCCGTTTTTTGTTTGAATAATAGACGGGTACGAAAATTCCGCTGTCGGCGTACATTCCAACGTGGCAATTTGTGTCCAATTATTACCGTCCTGCGATACGGCGAGATTGAGCATTTCCCGATTACGTGGAAAAACTTTCTCGTCAGCATGGTTTGTATGATTGTAAATAAGAAGTTGCCGTCCATCTTTTAACGTAACGGCATCTGTTCCAGAATTGGGATTGGGCAGGGCAAGCGGTTTGATGGGACTCCATGTTTTGCCATGATCTTCCGACCAGGTTTGCCAGAGCGAACCTTTCGCATCACGATTTCGTGCAATTAGTTGCAGTTTTCCGTTCGGATAAGTCAGAATACTCGGTTGAATTGTTCCGCCTTGCTCTGGGGTATTGAGAGGTTGAGTTGTTGCCCATGTTTTGCCACCATCCGACAAACTTTCAAGATGAATTTGCCATGCGTTACCTTTTTCGCGGCTACTGGGACAAAGGATTACGCCATTGAGTTCGACCGGTTTGTTTTTAACGGGACCGATAAAATTGTTCGGTAATTTTTGGCGATTTATCCAGGTTATTCCGTCATCGTTGGAAATCATCCATTCGCCCCACCAACGTTCAGGATTGGGACCGACTTTGAAAAAAAGCAGAAGCGTGCCGGATGCCGACCGAAAAAGAACTGGATTCCAACAAGGTAATGAGTTACCGTTTTCTTGTTTTCCGTTGGCAACTTCAACCGGTTTTGACCATTTTCCGTTTGTTTTTCGGGCAAGCCAAATTCCAACATTGGCATGTCCTTCATGTCTTCCGCCAAACCAAGCGGCAAGAAGTGTGCCTTGTTCAGACTCAACAATTGTTGAGGCATGACATTGCGGATAAGGAGCAGAAAGATAAATAAATTCTTCCTCCACAAGTCCGGGACGCACTTCTTCTGTGGACGCAATATTTTGCGCAACAATTTTTGGCGTAACAAACGCGGTGATCAAAGAAAAAAATACCATCAAAATAGTTGAGGTAAAAACGATAAAAATCTTTTTGTTAGTTTTCATTGGTTTGTTTAGGGAAAGTTGGTTGAACTGATCGTAATCAAAATAAATTACACGAAAAAATTGAGTCTTTCAAGTGTAATTAGACGACAAACACATGTAATTTTACGGCAATTTATTTGGACATTTTTAAGTACATAAAATAACAGTTTGGTTGACATACAACATCATGTTTGGCGAGTAACTTTCGGCAAACAAAGAGGGCAACCTTTCGCCGAAAGGTTGCCCACAACACATCGCGAACAGTTGTTCGCAGGTTTGTCTCACGGTCACTCAGTATTTTGGAATCAATACACGATCAATCCCCAAATACTGAATTTAATTGTTTCACCTTCTTTGATTTCTTTTTGGTAAAGCGTGGCAATATTTCCAACATAATTACCGAAAAAAAGCATTTCGGGAATCGCAACTTTTTCGAAACCGGATTTCAAAAGAAATTCCGTTACGTTGCCTTTGTTTCGGTGGGGCAGCTGTGTCGACGACGAAATAACGCATCAATATTATTGATATCATCGACATCATTGTCCTACTTGTACTGTGTCAATTAATTTATTGAATTGCTCTTTAATTTTTTTTAGAAATAGGTAGAACTGGACTTTTTCAAATTTCATAACTAGTTATATCAAAAAGATTTATGATCCAATTTTTCTCAATTTTTGCACATTACAAAACAAAAAATAGACTACCAAAAAGACACGCAAATCAACGTATCTAAATTAC
>JAIRTV010000102.1 GCA_031254675.1 Planctomycetaceae bacterium
AGTATATTTATAATTATGAGCTGTTAAAAGTCAATGATAGTTATACCTGGACTTTTGCAAAGTTGTGTTTCACACTGTAAATCAAAGGGTTTGAAACATTGAAATCACCCGATTTTGCTATATTATTGTATCGCATATTGCGTTTATAAAAGTTGTTCTAAAAATCAATATGTTGAAATATCAAGGGTTTTACAAATATCATTTCAATAATATTTATGGATTTTTTTGTTTCATAATGTGCAAAAATCGAACAAAATTGGATTATAAGTCCTTTTGATATAAACTAGTTATAAAATTTGCAAAAGTCCAGTTATAATATTTCTTACCACTAAGAACAATGTTTGTGGGAGTGGAGGCAGATTTCGTTTCGTTAAAGAATGAGTATATCCTAAACCTATTAAAGTACAAAATGACACTCTAAATGTTTTGTCAAACAAAAAGACGTTTTAGAAATTCCCTTTATACCGATTTTGTAAACATGGAACTCTAAAATTCATTTATGACCGGAATGAATTTGATATGTTTCTGCAAACGCAGTTTCGAAATCGAAAACATTGGTAAAATCTTCGCGGTTATCTTGCGGAGTTTTTCGCATTTGCCCAATACTAATCAGATTGTAAACAATCTCGCCAATATCATCTGTTTTGCGGATTCCAATGGATTTTAGTACCGTTTTGGCAAGAAAACCATATTGAATAATCGCGTATTCTCGTGCCGCTTGACAGAGTTCCTGCCCCGTAACATGATTACCAAAATCAGTTTCGGTAATCTTATTTTGTTCCTGATCTTTTACTTTCGGCAAATTTTCTCCCGCAATCGGTTCATGCAATTTCTTTTTGCTCAACTCCAGAACGTCTTGAGCATAAGTTAATGCTTCATAAACGAATGCGTATGCTTCCGCTTTGTATCGCCGATCACGTTTCAATAATTCAATAAAAGATGTTGACGAATGAGACATTGGTGATCATTTTGTTTGTTACCGCTTCCCGCTTCCAGAACGGTTTCCTTTTCCATTTTGTTGCGGAGTTGTTGATGGAGTTTCCGTTTTCATATTGATTGTTGTAGGCGGAGACATTGCGGAACTATCGTGAATAATAGTCGTTCCGGCAAGTTTTTTCGTCGTAAATTCGTATCGCCCGAAAATCATTCGCCCCGCACTGGTTTGCAACACACTTGTTACCGTAACAACAACACGTTCGCCGACATGTTCCCGCCCGTTGTCAACCACAACCATTGTTCCGTCATCCAAATAACCAATTCCTTGACTGGCTTCTTCGCCGCTTTTGACAATATCAACATCCAACTTTTCACTCGGCAAAAAAACCGGTTTCATCGCGTTTGCCAAATCATTCAGATTGATAACATCAACACCTTGAATTTTGGCAACTTTATTGAGATTGTAGTCATTAGTAACGAGTTTCCCTTCAAGATGTTTGACCAACGCCACCAGTTTTAGATCAACAGGTTGTCCGCGAAATTCCGGCAAATCGGTATCGTCAATTTGAATATCAATTCCCTTCATTTTCTGAAGCCGGTTCAAAATATCCAGACCGCGTCGTCCGCGTGTTCGGCGGCTTCGGTCAGAACTATCAGCGATTCGTTGCAACTCGTTAATTGCAAAACGCGGCATGATCAACCGACTGTCAATGATCATGGTTTCCATCACATCAGCAATACGTCCGTCAATCACAACACTTGTATCTAAAACCAATGGACGATTCCCTTTCAGATTTTTCCGAAATTCGACATACGGGATAATGAATCGGAAATCGTCCCGTGTTTGGAGAAGAAAACTCGTACAAATATAACAAAGCACGACACCGATGACCAACATGGTATTGACGCGACTTTGCTGAGCGAGATGTTCGGAGCCTTGCGGCAATAACGGCGTAATAGCAAAACCAAGAGCCGCCGTTAAGAGAAGACCAACTAAAAGTCCGAAATAAATCGATGATATCCAATCGACCCGTTTTTTCGGAATGAGCATATCACCGACAATCACAAGAATTGCCAACAGAAAAATTCCGGCAAAAGCCCAAAATCCCGCCGATTCGGTACCGCTTAAAACTCCAGAGTTGAGAACATAAACTCCAACACCGCTGGAAACAAGAATAAACAAACTACGTAATATCAAAAGTCCCATTAGAAAATTAATTAGTAAAGTCAATTTTGGAAAAAAAGTTGTGAACCCTCATTTTAACACCAATTGTAAAAAACAAAATGAGGGAACCAAGAAAATTTTCCAAAATTCTGGACTCTTCCAAGAATGTTTTGATTTATTAAGAATTTTCGTTTGAGATTTGTTTCGGTATTTTTTGCGGATTTGGTGGACGGAATTCTTTGACAATAAACCGTTACACTTGGATTTTATTCTTCTGGAATACCAAGTTCTTTGAGTGTTTGACGAATCCATTGCAAGGAGCGTTCAATCAGTTTTCCTCCCTGTCCTTCACATTCCATACTGATCGGTCCGTTAAAACCCGATTGATGTAAAATGTGGAGCGTTTGACGGATATTATCTGCGTTTACCCCATCGCCAATGGCGGAATGACTCATCGCAATTCCGGTATCGTTGCCTCGACATTTTTCTGCAAGTTCTTGAGAAACATCTTTGATATGAACATGCGAAACTTTTTTCGCAAACCGATTCGCAAAATCGATCGGATTCCCACCTGCAATAAACGAATTACCGGTATCCAGATTCAGGCGAAGACGCGGACTGTCAACAAAATTCAACATTTCGTCAAGACGGTTAATATTGTTCGTGAAATAACCGTGAATCTCAACGGTAACATCAATTTCGTACAATTCCGCCGTTTCAACAATCCGTTGGTACGCGCGTTTCATTAACGCCATTGCTTCGTTATCGTCAAGTCCTTCGGGTTTTTCAAGACCGTCTGTGGTACACACACGCGGACAATCCGCAAGTTTGGCGAACCGCATCGCGTTCAACACATAGGGAACACCGTAAAAAAGTCCGTCCATCCCCGAAAGCGGAAACGCTGCATCAATTTGTGAAAACCGGACGTTATACTTTTCCATCGTGCGACGAATCCGAAGTGGATCGTCCACCACAGAAAGATGCGGCAAATAACCAAGTCCGTGCATCCAACTAGTTCCGTCAATCAAACCACACTCAATATAATGAATTGAGTTCTTTTGCGCCCATTCAAGACATTGCTCAAACGTCCAAAATGCGGAACAAAAAGCATCCGTATGAAAACTAATTTGCATAATAATTCTCCTTTGAAATGAATCAATTGAAAAAAAAAAAAATTAAATTTTGTTTGGGATTTGTGGTCATACTTTTTGGGGTTACAATCGAATTTCCGTTTCTATCGCAACGAAAACATCCGTTTGCGTTACAAACGACAAATCCCAAA
>JAIRTV010000195.1 GCA_031254675.1 Planctomycetaceae bacterium
TGTTTCCAATATCTCGGTTATACGCCCGAATCATTGCCGGAAACCTATCGAGCAAGTCGAGAAGTTTTATCGTTACCGATCTTCCCCGAATTAACAGAACGGGAACAACAACTCGTCGTTCGCAGCATCAAATCGTACTTCGATCTCAATGCGGCAAGACATTCGTTTCCGGCAACCACCGCAATACCGGTTCGAAAACGCGACGCCGCATAACACCACACCACAAAATAGAACTATTCGACAAACCGTTTTATCTTATTTTGAATTTGGCATTCGGCGGAGCGTGGGGCGGAGCAAAAGGAATTGACGAATCGTCGTTACCGCAACAATTTCAGATCGATTACGTCCGCGTCTGGCAATAAATGTAAAAAGAGTAAATATAAAAATAGTTCCACAAAAATATTGTCGTCAATTGACAAGAACAATATTCTCCTGTATTATTTTTGAACAATTTCCTTACTTTACTTTTACTTTCACTTAACAATTCGATTATTACAATGAGTTCACCGATTTCCGAAACCGAAAAAAACAATGTTCCTTGGTATCAACTTTTAACTCGTTATCATTGGTTTGTTTTTATTGTTTGCTGTCTTGGTTGGGGTTTTGACACCTTCGACCAACAGATATTCAATCTTGTCCGCAATCCGGCGTTGGCGGATTTAATGAGTCTGGACGCAACCAATGCGAGAGTGGTGGCGATGGGTGGTTATGCGACATCGTTGATGTTGATTGGTTGGGCGGTTGGCGGGATTTTGTTCGGAATTATGGGCGATAAATTCGGACGCGCCAAAGTGATGGTCATGACAATTCTAGTTTATGCGGCGTTTACCGGTTTGGGTGGTATGGCGACAAGTTGGTGGGATTTTCTTCTCTATCGTTTTCTAACAGGCATGGGAGTTGGCGGTCAATTTGCCGCCGGTGTAACACTGCTCGCCGAAACAATGCCAGATCGAGCAAGAGCAAAATCACTCGGAATGTTACAAATTGTTGCGGCTTTTTGCAATTTCAGTGCGGCAATTCTCACTATGTTCCTCACGTTTTTGGATCAACATTTCAGTATTTTTGGTGGTTTTCCGGTTTGGCGAGTTATGTTTTTTATTGGTTTCCTTCCTGCGTTGCTGGCGGTGGTGATTATGCGGCGGTTGGAAGAGCCGGAAAAATGGAAACAAGCTGTGGCGTCCGGCGGAACCAAAAAAGCCGGTTCATTGAGCGATCTGTTCGGCAATCCGCGTTGGCGATACAATATCATTATCGGAATGCTTCTCGCAACTTGCGGTGTTATCGGACTCTGGGGAATTGGTTTTTTCAGTGTCGATTTGACCCGAACCGCATTTCGCAACAGTAAAAATCAAGAAGTGCGGGTGGCGGGAGATGTCGAAAAAATCGATTTCGAATTTATCCGAATGCTCGCCAATTCACCAAAAGAATTGTTACCGATTGCTTTGGATAAAAAGATTATGTTACAAAGTTTTATTGATATTTATCCAAAAACAAATGATCCGGGTGCTATTTTTCAAGCGATTTTTGAAAACCAGTCATCGCTTGACAATTTAAGTAAAGAAACAATTCTTGCAACATTAGATCGCGAATCGTCGGACGGCAAACGGAAAATTCAAACGGCAGAAGAACGCGATCGACGTAACAACATTCTTTCGATTGCTCCAATCAACAACGATACGCAAACTTTTACGAGTTTAGCAGATCAAATTTCGAAACGTTCTAAAGAGATTAGTAGTTATGTTGGAGTTTGGGGGAGTATTACGTCGCTTTTGTTCAATCTTGGTGCGGTGTTTGGAACGCTTGCTATTACGATTGTTGCTGAACGTTTCGGACGACGACCGGCGTTTACGTTATTTTTTGCGGCGTCGCTGGTGATGACGTGTGTTGTATTTCTGTTGATGGACACGCCAACCGAAGTTCTTTGGATGACGCCGTTGCTTGGATTCTGTGCGTTGTCTTTATTTGGCGGTTACGCAATTTATTTTCCGGAATTGTTTCCAACTCATTTGCGAAGTACAGCGGTGTCGTTTTGTTACAATATCGGACGCTTTATTGCTGCAACAGGACCAATGGGGTTGGGATTGCTTACGAGTTACGTTTTCTACGATGCGCCGGAACCAATTCGTTACGCTGGAGTGGCAATGTCAATCACGTTTATTTTCGGTATTATTATTACATGGCTCGGTCCAGAAACAAAAGGAAAACCGTTGCCGGAATAAAAAATGTAATATATCAGTGGAATTTTCTCAAGTATTTGAACTTGTTTTGACTAACCTAATTTTCAAAACAAAAAAAATTCAGTAGCAAGAAATCCTAAAAAATACAAATCTTATTGTCTCATTGTCAATTACTTTTTTGTAATGAGATAATAAGATTTATTCTTTAAATTTTCTGTGAAATAAGGTCTTTGCTCTGTTTGATGAAAAGAGCAAACATGATAATATTTGTATCTTTTGCATATTGTTGGAAATTTTTTACTCTTTATGTGTTTTGCATTATCTTAATTGGGATGGGTTATGTGCTAATACAAATTTCTGAAATTCTTTTGACGATAATTTATCTAACATAATAGACCTTTTCTCTAACTTAATATGACAAAACATGCACCTTTAAACAACCTTTTGCGTGTTCTTTGTGTCATTTTGTGTGTTTCTTGTTAAAAGAAAATTAAACACGAAACACACAAACTTTCACGAAAGACACGAAAAAATAAAAAAAAATTCCGTGTCTTCCGTGTGTTCTGTGTTCAAATAAAATTATTTCTAAAATTAAGCCTTCCAGTGAAATATCTGGTGTTAG
>JAIRTV010000253.1 GCA_031254675.1 Planctomycetaceae bacterium
ACAAAAAAAATTGCCGCTATCAACAACGGAATATTTTGAAACAGAAACACCGTATCAACTCCAAGCAACATCACAGCATTAATGATCCACCCTAGAATAACACACAACCGGCGTTTTAATCCATATTTTTGTGGTGGTAATTGTGTATTATCTGTTACGGTTTGATTTGGTTCGTTTGACATATTTATTCCTTTCTCAATACTTTCGGATTTTGTCAACACCCAACCGATAGATTATACGGGATGATTTTGTTTTTTGCCATGAAAACAAAAAAATAAAAATCGTATTTATCGCAATAATAAATTCAAGCGAAATTGACGTTATTGTCGTTCGCCGCCGTCAACAATCTTCCAACCGTACAAGAGTTGGTTCTTTTTTCAAAACGAGAAAATAAAATCAGAGGACTTGCGAAAACTTTTGAAATATTTAAGATTAAGCAATCCTTTATCTATCGCGAGGAACATTTTACAATTCTCCAACAACAATTTATCAATCCGATCCTATCAGAACATGCCTAGACAAAACAACTTAAAAAAAATAGCAAAAGAGCATTTGACCTCTCTTGCTCACCCATTTATCAAATGGGTGGGAGGAAAGGGGCAACTCCTAAACGAAATCCAAAAATTTTATTCCGTTGGTCTCGGAACACGATGGACAAAATATGCTGAACCGTTTGTCGGTGGTGGAGCTGTATTATTTGATATTTTGAATAAATATCAACTTGACGCTGTCTATATCTGTGACATTAACCGTGAATTGATTCTTACGTACACAGTCATCCGAAATTCAGTACAAAAATTGGTCGATAAACTGCAATGTTTGCAGAATGAATTTATTCCGCTCTCAACAGAAGATCGGAAAACATATTATTACGCCAAACGCAAACGGTTTAATGTGTTAAAATTAAAAAATTATTTGACGGTTTCAAATGAGGTTGAATGTGCTTCGCTTTTTATCTTTCTTAATAAAACATGTTTCAACGGACTTTACCGTGTTAATCAGAATGGAGAGCATAATGTGCCGATAGGGGCTTATAAAAAACCAACCATTTGCGATGTTGACAATCTTTTTTTCGTTGCGAATAAATTGCAAAATGTACAGATTGTTTGTGGTGATTATCAACAATCGCGAAATTTTATTGATAATAAGACATTTGTTTATTTTGATCCACCGTATCGTCCGCTTTCGTCAACGTCGAATTTTGCATCATACACACAAGATGGATTTGACGATACTCAACAAGCAGAACTCGCATCATTCATCAACGAAATGAGTGAATTAGGCGCATTAATTATTGCAAGTAATTCTGATCCAAAAAATATCAATTCTGATGATCTTTTTTTTGATAGGCTTTATGCTGCACATCACATAAAACGTGTTGCCGCAACACGCATGATCAATTGCGATAGTTCGGCAAGAGGACAAATTAAAGAATTACTCATAACAAATTCCAACAAACACTTTAAGGAAACTCTACGATGAAAAAAAATGGATTCGGTGGTGGTAACACAAAAACGGGTTTAATATTTGAAGGCAAAACGGATTTAGCGACGTTTCTCGCGTCACAATCGGGTTACTCCATTCAAGATCAAGATGTTTATTACAATGACAAACTCGTTGCTAAGGTTTTCAAAAAATACGGGTTTTACAAATTCCTTAAAGAAAAAGGTATTGATTGGACAAAAATTTTATCAGCCCAATTGTTACCGGATAATTGTATCTACGTTATTGTTTGTAACACTCTCTACATTATAGAGTGTAAGTTTCAGCAGGTCACAGGTTCGGTTGATGAAAAATTACAGACTTGCGATTTTAAAAGAAGACAATACGCAAAACTCGTGTCGCGGCTTAATATTGAAGTCGAATATATCTACGTACTGAGTAATTGGTTTAAGCAAGATCGGTATAAAGATGTTTTGGACTATATTTTGAATGTGGGATGTCATTATTATTTCGAATATATTCCGCTTATAAAATTGGGATTACCAGTTCCCGATTCTTCAGGAAATAGATAAATGTCTGATATTGTTTGTTGGGAGCCAAAGAATTTTGAATTAGAGATGAATACTGTTTGGAGTTTTCCACAACGGGGAAATTGGGCTACCCACGATGCCAAATATCGTGGAAATTGGTCTCCGTATATTCCCCGCAATTTATTGTTGCGATATTCCAAAGAAGGCGATTTAATACTTGACCAATTTGTTGGCGGCGGCACAACGTTAGTTGAAGCAAAATTACTGAATCGACATATTATTGGTGTTGATGTCAATGATACCGCATTGACCCGTTGTCGAGAAAAATGCCGGTTTCAGCGAGTAAATACCGGTACGGTAACAATTAAAAAAGGCGATGCACGACAATTAAAATTTATTCCAAATGAGAACATTGATTTTATTTGTACTCACCCGCCGTACGCGGACATTATTCGATACAGTGAGGATATTGTAAATGATATTTCTCGTTGCAGTATAAAAGAATTTTTAATTCAAATGCAAATCGTTGCGTCGGAATGTTATCGGGTTTTAAAAAAAGGAAAATTTTGCGCAATTCTCATGGGCGACACACGAAAACAGGGACATGTTGTATCAATGAGTTTCGAAGTAATGAAATTATTTGTAGAAACAGGATTCAAAACAAAGGAAATTATTATCAAAGAACAGCACAATTGTAAGGCAACTGGATATTGGAAAACGAACAGTATTAAATATAATTTTTTATTGTTATCGCATGAGTATCTTTTTGTATTCAAAAAATAGAACAGGATTATTAACACATTATGCCTAAACGCACAGATATTAAAAAAATTATGATTATTGGTGCGGGACCGATTATTATTGGTCAAGCCTGCGAATTTGACTATTCCGGTACGCAAGCCTGTAAAGCGTTGCGGGAGGAGGGTTATGAGATTGTTCTGGTTAATTCCAATCCGGCAACAATTATGACCGATCCGGCAATATTTGATACTGTTGGAGCAGACCGAACATATATTGAACCGATTACGCCCGAATATGTTGCCGCTATTCTTCGCAAAGAACGTCCTGATGCGTTGTTGCCGACTCTTGGCGGACAAACTGCTCTCAATGTTGCCTTGCAGGTTGCCGAAACGGGAATACTTGACGAACTCGGTATTGAAATGATCGGTGCTGATCGTGAAGTGATTCGCCGCGCCGAAGACCGTGATTTGTTTCGCGAAACAATGCGAAATGCCGGAATCGATCTGCCGAAAAGCGAATTGGCACGAAATCACGACGAGGCTTTTGCCGCATTGGAGATGATTGGATTGCCTTGTGTTGTTCGTCCGGCGTTCACGCTTGGCGGAACCGGCGGTGGAATCGCCTACAACAAAGAAGAATTTGAAAAAATTATCATCGGTGGACTTTCCGTTAGTATGGTTCACGAAGTTCTCATTGAAGAATGTCTTGTCGGTTGGAAAGAATTTGAAATGGAAATGATGCGAGACAAAAACGATAATGTTGTGATTGTTTGCTCCATCGAAAATTTCGACCCAATGGGTGTGCATACCGGTGATTCCATTACGGTTGCGCCGGTTCAAACAATGACCGACCGTGAATATCAAAAAATGCGGGACGATTCAATCAAAATTATTCGTGCTGTTGGAGTGGAAACCGGTGGTTGCAATATTCAATTCGCTCAACATCCTAAAACTGGTCGGTTGGTTGTTATTGAAATGAATCCACGAGTTAGCCGAAGTTCTGCGCTTGCTTCAAAAGCAACCGGTTTTCCGATTGCGAAAATTGCTGCTAAAGTGGCGGTTGGTTACACGTTGGACGAACTTCGTAACGAAATCACGCAAACAACCAGTGTGTGTTTTGAACCAACGATTGATTATGTTGTTGTTAAAATTCCACGATTTGCGTTCGAAAAATTCCCCGAAGGCAACGAAACTCTTTCCATACAGATGAAGTCAGTGGGTGAAGCAATGGGGATTGGTAGAACATTCAAAGAGGCGTTGCAAAAAACGATTCGATCAATGGAAAACCGACGTTTTGGGTTATTCAGTGCCGACGACTCAACACTTTCGCTTGACGAATTGTATAGAAAGATTGGAGTGCCGACACGTGATCGGCTTTATCAACTTGCGTCGGCGTTACGGCAAGGCGCGGAAGTTGATGATTTGTACCGTTTGACTGGAATTGATCCGTGGTTTTTGGAACAAATTGCAGAAATTGTTCAGGTGGAAGTCACACTTGAGGGTTGCCGACTTGACGACATCACGCCGGAAAAAATGCTTTATTTGAAACGGCTTGGTTTTTCCGACCGTCGATTGGCGGAGATTTTCGGAACAACAGAAAAATGGGTTCGTCGGCAACGGATGGATCATGGTATTGTTGCGGTACGAAAAATGGTGGACACATGCGGCGCAGAGTTCGCAGCGATAACCCCTTATTACTATACAACATACGGAGAAGAAGATGAAGGATAAAATTTGGACTCAACAATACTTTTCAAAAGATCACGTTTGATTGAGATTTTAAGAGAGATTGATTTTTCAGAATAAAAAAATAATTAATAGAATAATAATCCAACAAATTTATTTCAAAAATAGCTCGGTTTTTAGGAAAGAGCAGGTATCTACTATCTTTTGGATGTTTCAAATAAAATTTCACGGGGACAAAAAACAACTTCCACCCGAAAACTTACGGAAGAAGAAATCACCCAACTCTTTTCTATTCCGGTTTATCGTTGCCAGCCGAACACTGGGACAAGTTGCTTCAAAGGTGGGTGATGTTTCGCCGAAGGGCTTTCACCCACCATCACGTCAGCGATAGCCGACTCGCCTCTGTTTTCGGACGGCAATTTGTATTGCCAAGCGGTTTGGAGTCCAATTGCCAGCCGACCACAGGGACAAGTTGCTTCGGAGGTGGGTGATGTTTCGCCGAAACATCACATTGCCGCAAGGCAATTCCGACCCTGTGTTGAGCTGGCAATTTGTGTTGCCGAGTTGTTTGGAATCCGATTGCCAGCCGAACACAAGGGCAAGTCGGCTATCGCCGACGCAACCGTGGATGAAAATCCTTCGGCGAAAGGTCGCCCACCTTTTAGTTAATAGTTATGAGTTATGAGTGAATAGTTCGCAAGCGGAATTATTGCCAAAACGGTAATAATTCCGCTTGCGGCATTTCAACTATTCACTATTCACTCATAACTATTCACTAAAAGAAAATACTTCATTTCTACTCAGAAATACTTCATTTGCACTCAGAAATACTTCATTTGCATCTGAGCCGAACCGAGGTTCATGATTGGTATTGATCGTTTACGTCTTGTTCCGGCAGAATAATCGCCAATATCGAATTGCCGATTGAAAATCTCACACGCGGAATTATTCGCCTTGCAGTAAAATTCCGCGTGCGACACTCTCAACTCTCCACTATCAACTGCCTTAGGTGGCGGGTGCCTCTTGCCTTAGGCTGCAGGTGTCTCTTGCCTTAGGCTGCAGGTGCCTCTTGCCTTAGGCTGCAGGTGTCTCTTGCCTTAGGCTGCAGGTGTCTCTTGCCTTAGGCTGCAAGTGCCTCTCACCCACACATTCCGCAACAATTCAGCAACTAAACCCAAAAACTACTCCACCGTAAGAGGAAACTCATAATGAATAACACGCGTGATGTTTCGCCGAAACATCACATTGCCGCAAGGCAATTCTGACCCTGTGTTGAGCCTGGCAATCTGATTCTAAACAACTCGGCAACACAAATTGCCGTCCGTAAACAGGGGCTAGTCGGCTATCGCCGACGTGATGGTGGGTGAAAACCCTTCGGCGAAACATCACCCATCTTCGCCGAAAGGTCGCATTACCGTCAGGCAATTTGTCCCTGTTTTCGGATAATAATCATTGTTGCCAAACAGTTTGGAATCCAATTGCCGACTCAACATAGGGGCTGGTCGGCTATCGCCGACGCGACCGTGGATGAAAATCCTTCGGCAAAAGGTCGCCCACCAAATAGACATTGGCAAAAGCCGACTAGCCCCTTGCAGTTAATAGTTAGTAGTGAATATAGCATTCGCACTGTTGCACTAATCGGCAAGATACCAAAACAACAAAAAGAAACAAACCATCAACAACAAGACAACGACTCGAAAAAAGAAAATCAAATCCACCACCAAAAAATAATCAAAGAAATTTGTCACGCTC
>JAIRTV010000260.1 GCA_031254675.1 Planctomycetaceae bacterium
TGCAAATGTATCAATCGGATAATAAGAAACCACTTGGTGAGAACCAACAGGACCTGGCTCAATCATTGCGGTACGAAACGATCCATTATGGTTCCGGTTATAACCTCGTTCCAACTTATCGTCAAGGATTCGGCACGCATCACCCGCACCGATGTAAGCATTAGTAATTAAATAATCAATTTGTGGTCCCGAATGAGATACTGTAGTTTCTTCCGTATAATGTGAACCTCCTCCACGTCGCGAGGGGCAGCGATAGAAAGAAACTGAACCGAATCCTTTTCTTTCGTCGTCGTTAAGAACATTCCGCCACCATGTTTGTCCCGGAACCCGATCATGTCCTTCGGTGGCACCGTTTCCCTCCATAACTTTATCATAAAGAGATTGCCGTTCGACAAACGGATAAATCAATCCCCAGAACGAAAGCCGTCCATAACGAGGATCGTCATGAGTGGCGTCTGTTGGTGTATAAGAAGAATTTCCGCCATAATAGTAAATAATTGTTGGCGGAAGCGCATCGAACGTGTCGTGGAAATTGTGAACGGCAATACCAACTTGTTTCAGATGGTTGGTACATTGCATCCGTCTTGCGGCTTCTCGGGCGGCTTGAACGGCGGGGAGTAGCAAAGCAATCAATAAAGCAATGATTGCGATGACAACCAGCAGTTCAACAAGCGTAAATGCCCTATAATGCCCCCCCCCCCCTATCTTGACATAGACTGGTTCCGGCAACACTCAAGTTTGTGCGCCAGTTGGTATTTTGGGCAAAATTCAAATTCGTGTTCATCATGTTCTCCTTGTAAGTTTGTTTTCAAAGGTTAAAAAAAATTTAAACGTGAAATTCCATAACGTCATTCTACATTGATTACGTAACACGGAATATTTCCCGATTTTTCGGTCAACGTTTCACATTGCATTATTATCATCTACATTCCAAAAAATATCAACATGAAAATCCGGTCAAAATATGTTGAAATCCGGTCAACTTTTTTAAGACCTAAACAAGCGTTAAGTTTTTTAGAGTTAAAGACTTATAAAAAATAGAAAGTATTTTAGACCCAAATTTAGTCAAAATTAAGCTAAAATTTATCTGGATTGTTTTGAAATTTTGTCCTGTCGCCAGACAATTCGCTCTTGTGAACGATTGGCGATTAAGAACCCAAAACAGCAAGAACAACAAGATTTACCTGTTTTTGTACATTTAATCTCAATTATTTTCTTCGGCAAGGTTGGAATCTTGCGGTTCTGGAACTTCGCCGCAATCAATCAACATGAATGCACCCCAGAAAAAAGGATGATTCGCCATCGGCGGTTCCGCAGTAACTTCGGTTCGCACTCGCGGCTCCTCGTCAAGATGCAACACTTCACCGCCAACCGTCATAATCGCTTGACGCCATGATTCTGCCGACGGCATCGCGGAATAATTCTTCAAAAATTGTTCCACCAAATCATACGAAGCACGCCCCCCCGTCCGCCAACGACTCACCAAAATCGTTTTCGCTCCACACGCTTGTAACACCATTGCGGAAAGGAATAAATCTTCGCCGTTGAGAACAGATTTCGCACTATGTCGCGACACTCTGAGCGAAAATTCCGCCGGCGTGTGAAATGCAGGCAAAATAACCAATTCCGGTCCACCCCAAGGAAGTGTTAGCCAACTCGCCACCGAATTTTTCAGTTTTGTCTTATCCGCATTGAACGGCGACCAGCCCAACGGTAAACTATTGGGCGGAATAGAAATATCGTCCAGAACAAGAAGTTGTTTGATTTGCGTAACAAACGCCGATGCCGAAGCCGGAAACGGTTCATTACTTGCCGCCGGCATCGGAATCAAATGTTGGATTCCCGCTTTGGCGTACCGGTCAATCGCATTCAACGCAACCTCCGACGAATCCTTAGAAACCAATTTTCCGTAAATCGCCAATGTTTCCGCAGTTGCGCTCCGACCGGTTTGTTGCGGAATTCCAAGCGATGCAGTGGGAGCATATCGAATCGTCAACGGTTCACGCCCCGCCGCAATCAACGGACGATATTCATCACCAATCTTAACCGTCATCGACTCAAACGGAACATACCAAAGTTGTCCGGTCGGAACAATCACCAAGTCCGTAAAATGAACCGGACGTTGTTCGTGACCAAGAAGACGGTTGAGAAGTTTCGAACCGGCGGCTTTCCACTTGCCGTCGGGATCAGACAACTCCTTCAGCGTCAACGAATAATTCATGTCTCGATTGCCAAGACCCATAAGATAATCCGTAATCAATTTCGATAACGAATCGGTTTTGGGTTCTTGAAGAATTGGCCACATCGTCAAGTTACGGTTGTCAATCAGGAATCCGTACAACGTCCCAAGCGATTCCGTAAAGACCAACATTGCCGTCTTTTCCGGCAATTTCTTGCGAATTTGTTCCAACTTCAACATTGGCGGAAAAATATTCGACGTAGGAGTTCGCGTCAACGCCATCGAACGAAGCATCGCTTCCTGTGCCAAACTTAACGTTTCAAGTTCACGAAACAATGTTCGTTGCTGTTCGGTTTGCGTTGGGTTTTGAGGAACAAGCGGAACCGATTGAAGTTTCGCCCGAACCGCCCGAACTTGATTCGACAATTCACTAAATCGAGCAAAATCAAGCGATAACATTTGACGTTCAAGCAACTGTTCCGGCTGAATCTGATCGTTGTTGCTCTCGAACAAAATGCGAAGCGAAAAGAGTCGCGCACCAAGATTAAACGACGAAAAAAATACGGCACGCCTTGCCCGTTCGGAAATTTCAAACGCTTTTTCACGATCTCCACGTTGCAACGCAACATAAAACCAACGTTGAAATGCTGTCGGCGGCGTAAAAGTCATCGCCGCTAAACTTTCCATCGGCTGCAACATCCAATCCCAACGATTCGGATCACGAAGAAGAAAATCATAAAGTTCATCAGCAATTCGCATGGTAATAGGACCACGCGTTGTGATTTTGCCCTGCTGAAACAAATTTTCAAGAATACTAAGTTGATACAACCAAAGAGAACCACGTTGCCGCATAAAAAGAAGAGCCGTTTCAAGATTTTTATCGCCGTTTTGCATTGAGAGCGTTATCGGTTTCCCGTTTTGATAATCGGCAGATGCCGTCGCGTAAGCAATCATGGCACCAAGATAATAATTCCTCGCACCGTGCAACGTCTCCGCCATATTCCGCCCTTTCATCAATGCCGCCGCCTGATTGTAATACGTTACGGCAACTTTGGCATTGCCGGCAATAAAAGCATCTTCCGCCAACTCATGGCACAACGGTACAAGAATCAACGGACTAACATCTTTTTGCGAACCAAAAAAATTCAATGCGGCTTGAAGTGGTGGAAACGTTTTTGTTTTATCAATCAACTTTTGAGCGTTCGCCATATTGCGAAACGTTTCGCCCAATAGAATCGGATCACGAGCATGGTAAGCAGAAAACGACGATTCAAGATAATATTTAATCGCTTCGTTCGGTTTATTAGCACGAAGAGCAATATTTCCCAATTCGTAGAGAGCAACCGGAGTAAGTTGATGATCAAGTTGCCCAAGCATGAGCAATCCTTTTTGAAGTTGTGTTTCGGCGGCGGTGTCATCGCCCATCGCCGCAAGAGCAAGACCATGAAGCACATCAACCCAAACACCAGTAAAATGATTCGGCAAATTCGGACGATTACCAAGAACTTCAAGCAATGTTTTCGTTTCAGGATCATATTTTGAAAGTGCGCCAAGAATTTCAGAACGCCGCCGAACCATTAACGCAATTCGAGAAATAATTTCGTCCGCGCGAATACTACTTAATTGAGCATTTTTAGATAATGCCGTTCCTTGTTGTCCTAAATTGATGAAGTTAAGATTTTCCTGATAGATTTGAAATTTACATTGCCGGAAATCGCCAACATTGCCAAGTCGTTCGGAACGCCCCCAGATAAACGGTTGTCGCGGAACAGACGCGGGTCCTCCTGTGTACGTGATACTTTTAAGCCATTCCGGTTGTTGCAAATAAATTTGCAAAGCGTTATTGAATGCTTGCATGGCTTCAGGGTATCGCGCCATTTGATAATGACATTCGCCACACATGACCCAGTAACACAAAGAATCAAGCCAAAGAAACATTTGACCATTAACGTTGGGAATTTTGACGGCACGTTGCAGATCATGGTTAAAATCGGCAAGAGCTTTTTCAAAATTCCCCTCAAAATAACGGTGAAGTGAAATCGCGAAATATTCGGGAGTTGGAATTTCACGAACCGGCAAGGCGTTCCCTTGTCCGAACACATGTTTTCCTCCAAAACTTCTGAATAGAGCAAGAGAAATAATCGTTAACGCAATCAACACAGAAATAAAAGAGCGATGCTGAAACATGGGATTAATCGTGATTGAGTTCAAGAGTGACGGTCAAACCAGCAACACACGGAAATAAAAAATGTTGCCGAAAAAAAACAACCCTGTAGCTGTTCACGGTTACGTTATTTTTTGTTTATTTTAGATGATATTTGACTCTCTGCTAATTGCTTTTTCAACTCTTCAATTAATTTGTCTTTCTCCTCAATTGTTTTATCTTTTTCAGCAAGTTCTTTTCTGTTTTCTACAATCGTTTTATCTTTTTCAGCAAGTGCTTTATCTTTTTCGGCAATACTTCGTTCTTTGTCTTGGAGTTCTTTCATATAATCGTCTTCCAACTCCATCTCTATCTGAATATCTTCACTTTCAGACGCCATGTGAAGACGACGAATAATCGGTTGATAAATTTTAGGAAAGACTCGCTCGTCAACTTTTAAAATATGTTGATTCGAGGTGCAATTGTTCTGATCAAAAATACTCAATAACCTTTCAAGATCATTGCGGTAATTTTGTTTCAACTGGTTTATCTGAACAATCCAAGATTGATGATGAAGACTTTGGATAAATTCATTATCGATCTCAAATTCCTGTTTCGTTGTGCTGTCTTCACAATGATAATTGACGTGAAGAATCGGATGATCTTCAACACCAATATCATAACCCAATAAAAAAATACAATAAATCGAACACGCTTTGGGGTTCTTTTTATTGCCATCAGTATTGCTCGAACTCTGATAATGAGAACCAATATAACGACGAAAACGCATCACATCAGAAGCCATTTTCGCTTTTTGCAATTCAATCATGACTGTTTTAACGTTACCGTCGGGAGCCAATATTTTGGCGGAGAAATCGAATCGACATACTGTAAGAAACAATTTCTCTGATTCTTCTTCTGTCGTTTTCTGATCTGGAGACAATCGCAATGTACGTTCCTGCGCCGCGAAATCAATCTCCAATACATCCTCTTCGATAATGGCGGAAATGAATGATTTAGCCGTTTTTTTGTCTTCCATCATGAACTTAAAGACGACATCATAAATTGGATTGGCTATTTGCATGAGATTAAATCGGGAATAAGGTTAAGGGGGCGTAAAATCCTAATGACATAATCACGACACGCTGACTTAGGATTGTCATAAGGAAATTATACATATCATAAAATTCTACGCAATAGAGAACGTTACCGTGAACGGTTGCACAGATGTTATCCGATTTGATAAGGTTTCCGCTGTTCACGTTTTAGCATGGCGTTTG
>JAIRTV010000330.1 GCA_031254675.1 Planctomycetaceae bacterium
CAAGGAAAATCAACGCCCAAAACCAAAAGTCCATCGTTTTATTCCAACATCAAAAGGAAATTTGTAATGATTTAGTAGAATTTTTGTAGCGATACGATGTTTTTCAACAAAATTCGCAACATAAACTTGCTGCATAAACTCGTTGCGTAGCAAGTTTTTTAAAAGTTCTTGTTAAAATGTTAAAATCAGTTTAATACTTTGTCAAGACGAAAAACACAAATGTTTACAAAAGGATTGGAAAAATAATACGATAAACTCAAATAGATGATGCTCTGGAACACCGGCTCGAAAATATCCAATAGTCGATATAAATTTTGCCAAGTTCAAGAGTTTTACAACTATCGCTTCAATAATATTTATGGATTTTTTGTTTCATAACGTGCAAAAAATGAGCAAAATTGGATTATAAGTCCTTTTGATATAACTAGTTATAAAATTTGCAAAAGTCCAGTTTAAAGGTTCCATAGCAATCGGACGTATTAGATTCAGATGGTACAATGAAAATTCACCACCTAACGATGAGGAGAAAAGTTAGGATTATTTTCACCGCCCAATTGACAGCAACCGGAAAAATTTAGACAATATGAAAATATCATTTTGGTTGCAGGAGATTATTGTGTATGTCCTGCGTCTTTTCAACTTGCCGTTACACTCAGACGGCTTAACAAATAATGTTAATTTTTATGACAACAATGAAAAAACTGAATGTGTTTGGGATTGCGATGATTTTCTGTTTTCTTTTCGCTGTTACCGTAACGGCACAGGAAACTCCCGCTCCCTCGGCAGGTGCCGTCAAACCCGCCAATACTCGACTACAACTCGAAAAAGCCGAACAAGGAACTCCTGTAACAAACGGCTTAAATATCAACAAAAAAATAACCGGACGACTCCCAAACGGTTATCGAAATGTTGTTACCAATCAACAACGGGACGAAATGTACTCAATTCAAAAAGAGTATTTCGAACTAATCGAGTTGTTAAAAATCCGCATCGAACTTTTAGAACAGGAAAGTGCTCAACAGGTTGACGCTCTGTTGACCCCTGATCAAGTTCAAAAAATCAAAGATGCCAACGGTGCTTTAGAATCAGAAAAACTCTCACAAAAAAATAAACCAAAACCAAAAACAAAATCAACAAAGGAAAATTCTTCAGAATAGATTGTTTCTGTGTAATATTTAGAACATAATAAATTCTGTTTTTAAATTTTAACCTTTGGAGACCATTTTTCTATTTTGAAGAATAAATTGCCCGAATTTTTGTTCGGGCATTAAACAATAATCGAGTACGTCAACAATTGCAAAATCGCTTCGGCGAACTGTAATTTTCTACATAACGACCGAATTTTTCGGGTAG
Source organism: Planctomycetaceae bacterium (assembly GCA_031254675.1). Classification (GTDB taxonomy): domain Bacteria; phylum Planctomycetota; class Planctomycetia; order Pirellulales; family Thermoguttaceae; genus WRKP01. The sequence goes on from JAIRTV010000330.1 coordinate 1,354, forward strand.
AAAATTATTGTAGAACAGCAAAGTTACGTGGCTCTCGTTCGGGGAGCGTCGCGTGCTGTTCTACAGGTATAATTCAGTATTGCACCTTCAAACATGTAATACGCCACTTTCGTTAGGTGGGAATCAACTTGTCTTTGCAATCGTGTCGCTCCTAATCTAAGAGCGATATTTCTGTTGCCGCTCAAATACCACAGTCAATTATCACGGTCAATCATTTGTTTGAAACTCTTCTGAACTTGGACGATACAACCAAAATGGCTTATTTTTGATAAAAATGTAGTTTTTCATAAAGTTTTGTCCAGAAAGTAGTCCGAAAATATCGATAATTCGGAATGAGCCTGTTTATAGACATACTCCGTCTTTGTTGATCTTGACGAGATTGAGGAAGATTATGTAAATATGGAAAATGGGTAAAAAATGACCGTTTATCCTTCGGTTCGAGGGGACAAGTATGAGAAACACTGGAAAGATGCCAACAAAATGTACTGAATCCGTCAAAAGCATCAGTTTACAACGGAATGAGTATGCGATAAAGATATGCCTCAACCCGAAAAAGGTTGTGTGTGGCTTTATGCTGGTTTTCGTTTGTCTGCTCTGTTCGATACTTCCAGCTCAGCAAGCTCAGGTTAACGTTCAGAACAAAGACAACGAAACAGTGTTTCAGCTTGATTTTTACGGGCAAGGCGAAGGTTCAACCAATAATTTTTCTCAGGCACAAATCAATGCAATTCGGGAAGCCGCTCAATATTGGGTGGACATTCTCAAAGCACACGGAACCATGCCGTTTATGCTTGACGCCGCCGGAAACAAAATTCCCAATCTGAACAATAACGGTGATCCCATACTTGACGCCGCCGGAAATCCAACATATCAACGTCAACCGGTTATTTTTGAACTTTATTACGATAATACGATTATTGGAAATGCCAACGCCGGAACTAACGGTTATGTGACCAGTAATAGTGATGGTTATAATCTCGCTTTGCCGCAGGCGTTACTTACGGACGGGGTTTATGTTGCGCCGGTCAATGGCGGACATGCAACAATCAATGTTGGTAGCGGTTGGAATGCTCGCTCCGGTAATCAATCGCAAAGTGGTCGAGTGTTGAACGATCTGACTCCCGTACTTATCCACGAAATGGGTCATGCCTTGGGAATTGCAAGCAGTGTCTGGTATGACGAAGACACCAGTGTAGAAACAATAAAATGGGCATTTCCCGATATATTGTCCCGATATGATACTCGATTGCGTGACAATAACGGTAATTCAGCAAGTGTCCGACCTGGGCAACCGGGAAAAGAAGTCGGTTACGACGATACCGCTAACCACCAAAACGCAAACACAATCTTCGATATGGGAGACCCGCTCACTCCCTATCTCCAAGGGAATCCATCACATCCAACTTTTGTCGGTAAAAATACTCTCGAATTATGGTATGGCAAATCAGTTGACCAATTAACTGACTTTGAAAAAAATAACGGGATACCAATAACAGGATACACTTATGATCTCGGTTGGAATTATCCGTTTTTGCCTTTCCAATGGCAGTACAATCCAGGCGGAACATTATCGCATATTGATACAACCAATTCGTTAATGAGTTGGCAGGAATACCGTAATTACCCCGGGTTTATCGAAATTGAATTGGCGGTAATGCAAGATATTGGTTACACTGTTGATCGCCGTGATTTTTTCGGAAAATCATTCTACGTCAACGGTGACGGAACACCGTTTTACAATTCCGCAACATTCGGTTATTGGGATTCGGTGTTGCAGAGTTACGATATGTCACGCCCAAACATAAGTTCTTATGCACTCGGTGCGCATCTTTTTGCGAAAGACTTGAATGTGATTCAAACAGGTTCGATCTGGGCAAATGGTCCCGGAAGCGCAGGGATTCGGATCGATGGCTCCAATAACAAATTAACTCTTGCCAGAGGAACAAATGTTTTTGCTGATGGACTTAACGGTATCGGTATTTTAGCGGCTTACGGAAAAGATCATTCGATTATTCTCCAGGAAGGAAGCGCCGTTCACGCAACAGGGAAAAACGGTATCGGTGTTAGTTTTAATTTCGGCAAAGATTTATTCGGAAGCGATCGGGGCTCCTATTATTACACAGCTGTCCCCGTAGCAACCGATCCGGCAACCGGACTTTTGTACAGCGATTATCAACTTCTGGAAGAATTAAATGGTTCCCTCGTCAAATCATTTGATGTGTCGGGAAGTATTACCGGAGCCAGACCACACGAAATTATTACATTGGCAACGACTTGGCCTGTATCACAGGCTTATGGTCAAACCAACCGCGAATTTGTTTTGGGATCGTCCATTTACATTGATGCAACCGCTCAAGTCGATAAAATCAATTTCATGAACGGAGCATCCGTGAACGGACCGATTCTCTCGTACCGCACGCAAAACAATAACCTCTATTTTCAAGCGGCGGGTTTATCTGATCTGGTTACTGATATTACATTTGGTTACAAAGCCGATTCCAGTGGAGCCGCCACAACACAAGTTGACAATAATTTTAAGTTTACTTTAAAGGACAATATCAATTATTATCGTTATGAAGTAATTCCCCGTATTCATTATCTTGATCCTCAACGTGTTAGTAATGGTGTTGTGAATATTCCGGTTGGTACGGCGCAAGGAACAGGATTTTATCCGAGTGTCGGTATTGAAGATGAGGATGGGAATATTTCCGACGATGATCAAGGTTATTGGGTGAGTCCGTCCTACAATCTTTTTGATGAAAACGATACATTTTGGGAGTTTGTGATTTGGGACGACGGTTTTATGGGAAGTGATTACGCACGGATTGTAAGACCGGGAGACGGTAAAGTCTATGCCGATATTGTAACTCCCGGACTCGAAACAACAACATTGCATTTCGTTGGCGGAACAACCGAATTTCAAGGCAATTCTGCTTATGTACGAGATTTAACAATTGATGCCGGCGCGACCTTAACCCTAACTCCGGCAATTCCGACCGATGTTCATTCGACGGTTGAGATTGATGGAGAGAGTTATCTTGTTTCTCCGATTGCCCGTTCCGTGAAAATACCGGATATCAATGTCTTTGCCAACTTCCACCCGCAAGCATTACCCGATGTCAATCCGATTAACGGCACCTATACGGTGCTCCCACATCCGAATCCGCCAACAATTGATAATTTCGGACGAATTTCCGGCGAAGGTGTTTTTCGTCTTGGGCAACGTCGATACAGTTGGGATGGAAACATGCAAGAACTGTATGGATTGATTGGGCGTGAATCATATTACTGGGACGGAATTCTCAATAATGAAGGCGTCATTGCCCCTGGAGCAAAAGATGGTGAAGAAATTGGAATTATCAATGTGGTTGGCGATCTTGCTTTCGGAAAAAACAGCGTGTATGAAGTTACGGTTGGCGGAGCGACATTGGTAGAACGTTATACCAGTGCAATCACTCAAGACGGAAAGTATATCGACGAACAAGGAAATATCTATGATGCGACTATTGGACAGGTTCGCGGTTTCAATGTTGACCCGAACAACGAATTAAATGCCAATCCAAATTCAAATCCGAATATTTCCGCGTCTCAACTTTCGATTTATCATAATCCGATTTACGGGACGGATAATGATTTGCTTGTCGTTTCCAATAATACAACGATGGATGGAACACTCAAAATTACTTTTCTTCCTGACAAAGTTTTTGAGAATCAAACAACCACGCACACGATTATTCAGTCGGGAACATTTACGCAAGGGTCGAATTTCAAACATATTGATTATGAAACGGGATTTTTGTATGTATCGGATGTTTTTATCAATCCTTACAATTCCCATGAAGCGCAATTTACGGTGATTCGTGATTTGAACTATTTCAAGGATCGAGCGAAAACATCTAATGAAAAATCGGTTGCGGCGGCGATTGATGTGTCGTTATATGAGCGACCGGATATTGCGTTTTCGTTGAGTGATGCGGCTAATTCCGCTGAAGACTTACGTGATATGTACCGCCAGATGGGAGCGGCGATTCGTGCGAACAGTGCGTTGATTAACCTTTGGAATCCGTCGGAAGTGTTATTCAATCGAATTGGTTACGGCAATGGTTCGATGTCAACCGGTAATCGTGGAAAAGTGGATTGGAATCGTATGACCGGACGCACGTCGCGAATGTTGGGACAAACACCGGCTCACAAACGTACCGGCAATCTTTGGGGTGATTTCACCCAAACTTATTTCAACGCCGAATCAGACGGCAACGCCGATAGTTATAATATTAGTCGTTCCGGTTTTATGGTGGGCGGTGAATGGAATCTGACGCCCTATTCTGTGGTTGGTGCTATCGCTGCTTACTCCAACAGTAGCATGAAACAAACCAGCGATAAAGTTAAAAGCGATGATTATATATTGGGAACGTATTTTGTTTGTGCTCCGTTCAACGAATTTGAATTCAAAACATATATTGGATTAGGGTTTCAAGAATACGACATGGATCGTTATGTTCGGAACGCCAATATTGTTTATGACAGTGTTACTGGAGCCAAAGGTATTTTTGATCATTATGTTTCCGATACGAAGGGGAACACGTTGAATTTGAGTCTTGAATTGGCGCGTCCGTTGATGTTGCATCCGACTTTTATTCTCCGTCCAACTTTGGGATTTGACATGCAATATCTTTGGCAAGATTCCTTCGTGGAGCGTGATTATTCGGCGTTTTCCGATGCTTACGGAAGTAATCGTTATGGATTGCGGTACAACCGGATGAACTTCAATCGTTCTGTGCTTCGTGTTGGTTTCAGCTCGGAAACAAGCGGAACACGTGGCGGTATTCGGATGCGGGCGTTTTATAATACGGTTCTTGATGGTGGAAGTATTCCTGAGTCGGATGTTGCTTTCGTGGGAACCAGCAATACATTCCGTGTTCGTGGTGTCGATCTTGGTAAAAATTTCATGAGTTTAGGTGTCGGTGCCAATTACTGGCTTGACGGAGAAAAAACCAGTTCTTTCTTTTTGGATTACGATGCCAATATCTATAACACCAACAAAAAAGTTGATGCCCATACATTCAGCATCGGCTTTTTACAAAATTTCTAATCTACTCACCTGAATAGTTACAAAATTATCATTATGTTTACTTTAGGGTTGATATAGAATACATACTTTTTGTTTTCATTCGGATTTGTTGTTGGAGAATACACTGATTCTTGTTGTTTCGAAAGCGAGGTTCTCGAAATGGATACCAAGATTGGTAATGAAAATAACATCGAATCAATTCAAGCGGAATTGAAGTTCCTGCGGGAAAAGTTCTCCGACGAATTGGAACGGCAAAAACTCGATGCATTGGCGGAATTTGCTGCCGGAGCAGGACACGAAATCAATAATCCATTGGCAATCATCAGCGGACATGCCCAATTATTATTGCGTGAAATCGAGAATACGGAACACCGTCGGCAACTTGCCGTCATTACCGCCCAAGTCAAACGCGCTTACGAAATGATTGCGGACATTCGGTATTTCGCAAGACCACCCAAACCGGAAATCGAACATGTTAACCTCATCACCTGGTTGCAATCATTAGCTGAAGAACAAACTCCATTCATGCAGAAATTAGGAATCGAATTACACGTCGAAACAGAT
>JAIRTV010000412.1 GCA_031254675.1 Planctomycetaceae bacterium
CGAGTTTCATTTTTGGCGGTTGTGTATTGGAAAACCAAACAACCGACATCGGATGGTTTTGCCATTGACACGCCCCAATTTCAAACCGTTCAATTCAACATCGAACTCGAAAAAACCAATAATCAATCATGGCTTGTTACCAATAAATGCGACTTTGATTATCGGCTTCACCCGTAATAGACCTTTTCTTTAGGATATCTTTCAAAATTCCTCGTTATTTAAAAACTTCGTTATTTCGGAGTTTTTTTAATTCGCGTTGGAGTAATACCGCAACGAAAATAAAGGAACCGCAATCACAAACCGGAATAGCATACCAAATTCCGTCCAAACCAAAATAATGCGGTAAAAGGAGAATTAACGGCACAAATAATACAACTTGACGAATTAAGGTTAAAGCAATCGCGAGTTTTGGCGAACCGTTTGACTGAAAATATCCCGCCATAACCACAACAATTCCGGCAGCAGGCAACATCAGTACAAAAATTCGAGCGGCACGGCAACCAAGTTTGAGTAAATCAGTTCCGTCTTCCACTCCGGCAAAGGGGCGGAGTAGTATTTCTGGAAACGCAAACAAAGCAATGGAACAAATCAATGTGAATGTTATAACAGAACCAAGTGCTAAACGAAGAGTTCGTGCAACACGGTCAAAATGCCGTGCGCCCATATTGTAACCGACAATTGGTTGCACTCCTTGATTCAAACCGAGAATCGGCAAAAACACCGCCATCGAAACAACAAACACAATCCCAAACGCACCAACCGCCAAATCACCGCCATTCTCTAGCTGATGAGCAACACCATAGAGATTTCCGTAAAAGAAAATCTGACGCATTTGAATTGCCTGAAGAACGCAGGCAATAGACTGCATGATAAACGGCGGCATCCCAAGAAGGAACACCTGACGCGATAATTCTGCATCCCAACGAATATTTTTGAAACGCCAACGAAGCAACGTGTTACCGGAAATATAATGCCAGAACACCCAACTCGTTGAACAAATTTGTGCAAGAATCGTTGCAAAAGCCGCCCCCCAAATACCCGTACGAAAAACATAGAGAAACAACCAGTCGAAAAAAATGTTCAGAAAAGCCATGATCAATGTTGTCATCATAGCAGTACGTGGTTTTCCTTCACTTCGCAAAAATCCGTTGACACCGTAGGAAATTTCGTGAAAAAAAGCACCGCACACCATGACGGACAAATATTCTTTGGCGTAAGGCATGACACGTTCGCTAGTTCCGAAAAGCCGAAGCAACGGCTCCATAAACAGCAAACCAAACACCATAAAACCAATCGCCATAAGACCAAAAAGAAACAACGCTTGACCGACAATTCGTTCCGCTTCGTCGTTTTTCTTTTCGCCAAGTCGAATGGAAATCAGAGTGTTGGAGCCAATTCCGATCGTCATGCCCACCGCAAGCATGATGGTCATCATCGGCAGTGTTACCGTAACTGCAGCAATACCGACTTCGCCAATCGTTTGACCGACAAAAATTCGGTTAATAACACTGTGCGAAGCGTTAATAACAGTCGCGGCAATCGCCGGCATTGAAAATTCGTAAAGTAATCGACCGACTGGTTGCTCTTCAAGTTGTCGAGTGCGTTCGGCATGATCCATAGGAAATTAAGACTTAGTAAGTAAAAATAGGAAAAAAACAACCGTACCATTTTTACATATTTCGTCAATTACGCAAGTTCTCTATTTCCGGCAATCATCATTTGAACTCTTTTGCGAAAAATTCCATGATCAGTTGTTTTGGAAATTAGTTCGGAAATCGGTGTTTTGTGTTTCAATTTTTAAGAGGCTCTTTGTAACTGAAATATTACAAAATTTTGTTCTATTCAAAATTAAATGTTGATGTGATACTGTTACGCAATATTCCGCAAAATCGTTTCAATTTCTTTGGTTGAGAGTTCTTTCGGATTGCCGGACATACTGGTTCCTTTGGAATCTTTTGCTAGAGCAGGAATTATTGATGAATCAATACCAAGATCGGAAAGCCGACGCGGAACTTCAAGTAAATCACATAGCTCTTCAATTTTGTTGATCAATTTTTCTGTTGCAAGATCATCGGAGATTGTTGAATCGATTGGCAACAATAATCTTGCGAGATGTGCGTAACGTTTAGAACAAATTCCCGCGTTTGTTCGAAGCGTGGACGGCAACATCAACGCACAAGCCGCACCGTGTGGAACCCGACAATGAACACCGAGTGCCGGAGCAATTCCATGAGCCATACCCAATCCCGCATTGGCTAACGCCATTCCCGAAAGCAAGGCAGCATGAGCAATTTTGTTGCGGGAATCCAAATCATTCGGTTGTCGGGCAAGTTTTTGTAACGATTCAAACGCCAACGGCAATCCTTGTTCAATCAACGCATCCGTAACAGGTTGATGATGGCGACTAACGTAACTTTCAAAAAGTTGTGTTACGGCGTCCATACCGGATTCCGCTGTAACTTTCGCTGAACAATGCAACGATAATTCGGGATCAATCAGAGCCAGACGCGGCATGATTCGGTCATCGCGGAGACTTTTTTTGAACGGCGGTTGATAAGACGAAATAACTGCATTTTTGGTTGCTTCGGCGCCGGTTCCAGCTGTGGTGGGGACGGCAATAATTGGCAACGGATCAACTTCAAGTTTCAGCCCACAACCAACTCCTTCAAGATAGTCCTGAATCGGAGCATGTTGCGTTTGCGGTAACAACGCCGCCGTCGCTTTACCAAAATCAAGAGCCGCACCACCACCAATCGCAAGAACAAAATCACGCGGCAATAATGAATTTCGTAACCGATCAACAATTCGGTTAACATCAATTGTTTCCGGTTCATGAGAAATTATTTCCGTACTTAAAATTGAAATACCGGATGTTTCCATATCGGCAATAAGTTGCCGAATAATTCCTTGTTTTTCCAATGTCCGTGAACCGATAATAAGAATCACCCGATCACCAAACGGTTTCGTCAAAACTCCCAATTCGCGACGGCGACCGTTACCAAAAATAATTTTGTGCGGAAAAACAATATTGTATGAATTTAACATAGATCACCTATAATATTTTTTTTGTAACATTTCGTCATGTTTTTTACTATTTTTGCGGTTTAGTTTGTTCGGTTGTTCCGGAAAGAGAAACACGATCTTCCTGAAAAGTAATACCGTCCAGCAATATCAAACGTTTATTGTCGTATTTCAGATCGAAAACAACAGTAATTGTCGGATCACCTGCTTCTGTACCTTGTTGTACTTGATAAGATTTTTCCTCAAAAGCTTTCACGAGAAATTTTGTCGGAATCTCTCTGGAAATCGGCAATTTTCCAAGTCGGGCATTTTTAATACGAATAACCAATCGGTTTGGCTCTGGAAAAGTCAAACCAAGTGAAAGATGAAGTGTTCCTGAAAACGCTCCACGCAAAATTTGGCACGCTAAATCAACTTGACGATCCGAAAATGTAACACGCGGTTCGACAATTTCTTTTGGAAAAAGATTGGCGTTTTCTTTCGCAAGTTCCACAGCAAAATAGGCGTTCAGATCGTCCGCCGTAAAAACTGCTTGCCAAGGTTCGCCGATTTTTTGAAACGCATTATTCAAATTGCCCATTTTGTGAAGCGTTTCTTTGTTCCGAAGTTGTTGAATTTCCGGATCAACCGCAAGCGATTTTTTATAGAAATCCGGCAAACGTTGCGCCGAAAGATAAAGCGAATACAAAATCAACAGGAAAATCAAAAAAATTCCCGTCAAAACATAAGCAATTAACCGAAACAATTTACGGCGAGTCATTGGCGGCGGTATTGTTGTTACTGAATTTGAAGTTGCCGACGACGGTGTTGAAGATGAAGTTGTTTTTATCATTGGTGTTGCCTCCCAAGTATTTTATCGTAACAATTCAGGTCTGAAATTGATATTTGTTCCGTTAAACTTAACGTTTTTAGCAAATCAACAATTCCTTTGATTGATGCTATTTTAGCTTCATGTTGCGGCGGAAATCCCAAGTCGCACAATGTGTTTGACGTGATTGGACTAATACTAATCAATTCACTTTGTTTCAAATGATCTCCAAACATTCTCACCAACGAACACGCAATCGCGGAACTCGTAACCGTAATATAACGAATTTGTCCCAACCGTAACAATTCCACGATTTCCGGTGATGGTTGTTCGACGTCCACACTTTGGTACGCAATAATTTCCGTAACAATACCGCCCGCTTCTTCAAGACGACGACGCAAAAGATCACGTCCGCGATTGGCACGCAGCAATAAAAAATGTTTACCGGCAGAAGCGTCAGGGAGAAGATATTCGAGTACTCCTTCAATCGAAAACATTTCGGGAACAATATCGGCTTGACGTCCGATCCGCTGTTGAAGAGCCGCATTGGTTTCCGTTCCAATAACAGCAATCCGCACCGATTTCAAAAATGTTCTTTGATTATCAACAATCGCACAAGGCGTTTGATCCGATTCCTTTGTTTCTTCCTTGAGTAATTGTTCACGATCAAAAAAGAACTGAATCCCGTTCACGCTTGAAAAAACAAGCCAATCAAAACGATTTTCGTTGTGATTAAAAAGAAGTTGCCGAATAACGTTATCAATTTCGACCCATGAATCCGGCGGACGAATTTCGATTGTCGGCTGAAGCCAAACCGTCCAACCAAGCGATTCCAACTCTGCTCGAAGCGGTTGTACCAAATGTTTAGGGCGGGTCAACAAAATACTCGACATGTCGGAACTCAATCTATTTACGTGACTTAAAATTTGTAATGATTCAGTTGAAGTTTTGTTGAAAGTCTGTCAACATCATGCGGCAATCTTTTCAACTCAGAATATTATATTAGAAGTACAATCAAACGACAAGAGACCTCCGTTGTTGTGTTATGTTCTAAAACATTTCGCCGAAACATGGCTTACCAACCCCGTTGTTTTACGTTTCAATATCAAAACTTCCTATTCATCCGACACCATTTGAATTGGAATTTGTACAATAAAGGTACTTCCCTGATCGGGTTGGCTGACAAGAGTTAGTGTTCCGCTAAGACGTTCGACGGCGTGTTTGACAATCGCAAGACCTAAACCTGTCCCTGAAATTCGTGTCCCGTTACTGGATTTAATCCGATAAAATCGTTCGAAAATACGAGTCTGTTCCTCCAACGCAATACCACAACCCGTGTCTTGACACCGAACAACAAGCCGTTGTTCCGCTTCAAACGAAAAAGTAAGACAAATATTGCCGTTTTCCGGCGTGAATTTGACAGCGTTATCAACGAGATTTTGCAACACCAAACTCAAACGTTTTGTGTCGATCAGAAATAAACAATCCGGTTTGTCCGGTTCAATCGTCAACGTAATGCCTTTATCAGCAGCTTTCGGATAAAATAAATCTTCCAATAATTGTTTTTGTTCGTTAATTGTGGTTGTTTCTAAACGTGTTGGCGACGATTCCTGTTCCACGTCGTGCAACGAAAGAAGATCATCCGTCAACGCCTCCAGTCGCGCAACATGTCGGTTAAGAATGGCAAAAACCGTTCGGAACATTTCCGGCGTATCACAAATTCCATCGGCAATATTATCCAATGTTGCACGAATTGTCGTCAACGGCGTTCGCAGTTCATGCGACGTGTTGGCAACAAAATCAATCTTCATCCGGTTTGTTTCAGTAATTGCCGTCAAATCATTGATAATCAATAAAATAGCAATTTCGTTGCGATCATTTTCGCCTGATATGTTGATTTTTTCGAGTTCCAACGAACGTTTACGGTCACGAAATTTAATATCAACATGTTTTGGTGTTACGCTTGCCGAATCTTGTTCTTGTTCCTGAAAATAAAAATCCAGAATCGGCGTATATCGCAACAAATATTGAATCGGAACCGGATTGCTTGGTGTTGCCAATTCGAACATTGCTTTTGCCGACTCATTGTAATAAACAACCTGATTCGACGAATTTAACGCAAACACCGCATCAGGAAGATAACACAAAATCGTTTGAAGTCGTTCGCGTTGACGTGAAATTGTTTCGAGTTGCGATGCAACCGTGTTACGCATTCGGTTGATGGCGTCAATCAGTTGCACCAGTTCACGCGATGCCGGCAATTCCAAAATCGGTTCGAAATTTCCTTCCGCAATTTGTCGCGCCGAAGAACTAATGACATGAAGCGGTTTGTACCAAATCCAACTCAAAAACACCGAAAGAACCACCGCAACAAAAAGCATCAATACAAAACCTGTCGAAACCGCAAAAAAAATGTTACGCCGACTTTTCGCAAGATCGGCAACCGGAAATGCCACACGAACAACCGCAACAATTTTTCCTTCCCACCGAACCGGTGTTGCAATATATCGATAATGAATTCGTTTCGTTTGGCTCAACCGAAGTGATTCCGATTGTTGACCGGTGAACGCTACATAAATTTCCGGATGTTGTTCGGTATGATGCGGCTCCATTTTTTCAGCAGGATATTCCGAATCGCCAAGAACATTGCCTTCCGTATCGACAATCGTCAAACGAAATTCCGGCATTTTAGAATAGGATCGACAATATTGCGCGACAATATTTTTTGTATCATGCCATGATTCTTCGAGTTCGTCTCGAACCATAAAAAGAAGTTGTTGCTGAAATTGTTTCGAAACATTATCCGTATGCTGATCAACCGCATTGGTAATGTACCAAAATCCAAAACCAAGAATCAAACCAATCAACAAAAGATTGCCTAAAAATAAAATCGTAAAAAAACTAGGAAATTTCATT
>JAIRTV010000425.1 GCA_031254675.1 Planctomycetaceae bacterium
ACAAGAAGTTCGACCAGAGTAAAGCCAAACCGTGAAGAGCGAATAGAAGAGAAGAATTTAGTGAAAAAGCGTTGGAAAACCGACCACTTTCCACTATCCGTTCTCAACTCTTCACTCCAGACAGCCCCCCCCCCCCTGGTTTACGTAATTTACCAAGTTTAACATTTGACTTTTCGCAAAAAATATTGCGAAAAAACCGACAACACATTTCACTAAATTTTCCATCGTTATTCTCCTTATTTACAAGACATTTTTGAAATAATTGCGAAACGTTCGCCGAAAAACAACACGGCAAAAAATTACGAATCACAATTGACTAAGTTTTATAGTTTATGTTAAACGGAAAAAAATGTCAAGCGGAACTTTGGGCTTTTTAAAAATTTAAAATTTTTTTGAAAGTTTTAATAAGAATATTTGAATACATTTGAACGCCGCACAATTGTCGGAGGGTTTGACAAGAATAAAAAAATCGAATATATTCTTTTTTCGTATTTTCCGCGTTATTTAACATATTCGCATTAAATTCTGCGTTCAATTCAAAGCAAAATACGCAGAGCATTGCAAAATTCACGGAAGATAAAATAAAGAAAAACTATTGAACTGAATAGTTACAATTGATCTTGATTTCAATCTATTTACCAATTACCAAAACGAATGCCTTTATCGATTATCAATGGTCGTGTTATTGATCCGAGCCAACAGATGGATCGGATCGGTAATATTCGTGTGCATGAGAATAAAATTGTCGCGTTGAATGTTCCGCCTGGTGAAAACGATGTCATTTTTGACGCTACGGGCAAAATTGTTGTACCGGGCTTGATTGATATGCACGTTCATCTCCGCGAACCCGGACGCGAAGAAGATGAAACCATTGAAACCGGCACAAAAGCCGCAATTCATGGCGGTTTCACATCAATTGCCTGTTGCCCGAACACAATTCCGCCCATTGATTCTCAGGCAACCGTCGAATTCATTCAACAGCAAGCGGCACGGAGTAAAAATTGTAATGTTTATGTGATTTGTTGTATCAGCAAGAATCGTGAAGGGAAAGAATTGGCGGAATTGGGGCAACTCTTTGAAGCCGGCGCTGTTGCTTGTAGTGATGACGGTTCGCCGGTCGAAGATGCCGAATTGACACGTCGAGCGTTTGAATATTGCTTGATGTTTGACAAACCGCTTTTAAGTCATCCCGAAATAACATCGCTCACAAAAAGTGGCGTCATGCACGAAGGAATGGTTTCGCTTTTGTTGGGGTTGCGCGGAATGCCGGTGGCGGCGGAAGATGTGATGGTGGCACAAGATATTACGTTGGCGGAAATTACGGGTGGTCGATTGCATGTGATGCACGTTTCAACCGAAGGAGCCGTTTCCGCAATTCGTCGAGCAAAACAACGCGGAATCCGCGTCACCGCCGAAGTCACTCCACATCATTTGACTCTAACCGACGAACTACTCAAATCATTCGATTCGAATTTCAAAATGAGTCCGCCGCTCCGAAGTCACGAACATGTTGAGGCTTGTATCGAAGGGTTGCGGGATGGAACAATTGATGTGATTGCTTCCGATCACGCCCCACACGCCGCCGAAAAAAAAATGCGAGAACTCGATCAAGCCCCATTTGGTGTAATCGGACTCGAAACAACTCTTTCGGTTATCATTACAAAATTGATTCGTCCCAACATTTTGGATTGGACAACAACAATTGAAAAAATGTCCTTCAATCCTGCAAAAATTCTTGATATTCCGAAAGGAACGTTACAAATTGATGCCGACGCCGATATAACCATTATTGATCCTGAAATAAACTGGACAGTTCAAGCCGCCGATTTTCATTCAAAGAGCAAAAATTCGCCTTATCTTGGTTGGGAATTTTGGGGCAAACCCCATGCCGTTTTTGTTGCGGGCAAACGCAAACTTTGATGAAAGATTGAAGTTTATACGCTTCAGTTTTCGTGTTGTCCGATTGCAGACCACAATCAGCCAACCTTGAATTTCCATCGGGAATTGTATAGAATTATCGAAGTTTTGCGTTTCTTGAAATGTTCTTTGTTTTTTTTCAATTGTTTCCTTTTTATTTTAGGAGAGTCCACAATGTCTCAACGAATTATTCTTGGAGTCAATGTAACAAGTTTTGCCCAAAATTCGGGCGAAGTTCAAACCGTGTTTCGTGAATACGGTTGCAGTATCCGCACCCGTCTTGGTTTGCACGAAGCAACAGATAATATTTGTGCGTCAAACGCTCTTATTCTGATCGAATTTGTTGGCGGTACGGAAAAAGCCGACGAAATGACCGCCAAATTAACCGCTTTGCCGGGAATCGAAGTCAAACGTATGGATTTTTGAAAACCAATAATTTGCCATACGAATAATTTATTGGATTCAACGTTTGAGAACATATCGTGAAAAGCTGTTGATGTTTCTGTACTATGATTTTTGAGTAAATCACAATAAGCCATAAAAGATGCAAATGAATAAAAAATTTTTGGCGGTGATATGTTTTCTGTTTCTTCTATTTTTTGTTCCGCGAGTTTGTTGTGTTGCGGAAACGCATTGGACGCCGGAACAGGTTCCGGCGCAAAACTTGAACGAATTTCTGTTTTATTACCAACGTTTTCTCCAGGCGAATCCGTTTCCCATCGAACACAAACCGAAAGATGATGAAGAAAAATTGAAAAATAGAATCAATCATCAACTGTTGTTGGTTTTGTACGATAAGTTGTCTGAAGTTGCTGCCGTGTTGTCGCGAACTGACGATTTGCCGCGAACCGCACCGGAAAATGTGAAAAAAGACAAAACAAATCATATTCGCGGAACATGGAATTTGTACAGGAATATTCCGGTTAATGCGACAGATCTTTGGGCGGAATCTTGTTTTTTGAAATATCAATCGCTTGTCCATGAGGCGGAACTCAAACCGGAAAAAATGAACCTGCTTCACGAATTTGTGACCGAGATCGAACAATACGAAATGCTTCGTGCGTTGTTTCAACATCTCAAACGTCATGCTTGTTTGCGGTCGTTGCGGTTGATTCGCCAACCGATAAAAGATTTTGAGGAAGACTCGGAACAAAAATTGCCGGACATTTTTGATGCGGAGAACAAATTGATTTCTGCTAATGAGTTGTTTGCTGATTTTCTGCGGCAGTATCCCAATGACGACAACATGAAAACTGTTGAAATCTTTCTTGATACGTTGAATCGATTTCGGTCACATTTTCCTGATTCGCGTCGGTTGTCCGAATCGGTCAAATTATTTCGCGACATTTTCATTGACTTGCAAAAGCGAGAGTCTGATTTGGTGATTAAGGAGTATGCGGAGATTTACGAAGGTTTGTTGCGGCGGCAAGAGTTGATCGGCAAACCGATGCCTATTTGGGGTGTTGATCTTGCTGGTCATCGTTTCGAGGAGGAATCGTTGTCTGGTAAAGTTGTTTTGCTTGATTTTTGGGCGACGTGGTGTGGTCCTTGTCTTGGCGAGTTTCCGCATTTGAAAAAGCTTTACGCGAAATATCGTCGTCATGGTTTTGAGATTATTGGTTACAATGTTGATTCCGATTTGAACAAGTTGGCGGTTTATTTGGAGCAAAATCCGTTACCTTGGATGATTTTGTCGAAGGAGGCGACGAAGCGGGCGGGCTTGCCGTTGTTGTCTGGTTATTATGGGGCGCGGTTGCTTCCGGTGGTTCTTCTTCGGGATCAATCCGGCAACACTATTCTTCTTGACGCGCGTGGTGAAAAGCTTGATGCCATGCTGGAACAAATTTTTGGTCGTTGAGTTGTTTTTTGATCTATGTCGTTTTTTCGTTGAATTGTCCGGCGATTGTTTGACCGCAGAATCGGCAACAGGATTCGGTATCGATGTTGTATTCGTCAATTTTGTACTGGTTTCGGGCGATTGCGGTTTGGTGACATTGCGGACAATACGTTGTTTGTCCTTCGGGATCGTTGATGTTTCCGGTATAGACGAAGCGGAGTCCGGTGGCAAGAGCGATTTCGCGTGCCCGAAACAATATTTGAGCCGGAGTGGACGGCACCGCGGTCAATTGATAAGCCGGATGGAACGCCGAAAAATGAACCGGTGTTTCCGCCCCAAGATTTCGTACCAACCATTTTGACAGCGATTCTATTTCAGTGTCTGAATCGTTTAGAGTTGGAATGAGCAGGGTGGTTACTTCGAGCCAAGTTGACGATTGACCGGCGAGATAGCGGAGTGTTTCCAAAACCGGTTCCAAGCGTCCGCGGCAATATTTTCGATAAAATTCATCGGAAAACGATTTAAGATCGATATTGGCGGCGTCAATTTGATCGAAGAATATTTTTCGTTTTTCGTTGGAGATGAAGCCGTTGGAGACGGCGACTGTTTTGATTCCTTCGAGCCGGCAAAGTTGTGCGACATCGAGCGCATATTCTGACCAGATTATTGGTTCATTGTAGGTGAAGGCGACACTTTGACATTGGAGTTGTTTTGCGAGAGCGACGATTTCTTCTGGTGTATTTTTTTTCTTGAGGAGGGACAAATTGTGCGAGCGGGCGGTTGTCCAATTCTGGCAAAACCGGCAATCGAAATTGCAGCCGATGGAGCCGAACGAGAGAACTTGTGATCCGGGGTAGAAATGGTTGAGAGGTTTTTTCTCAATTGGGTCGATTGCCCAACCAGTATTTTGACCGTAGGCGAGTAAAACGATTTGACCGTTCTGACAAGTTCGAACACCGCAGAACCCGAATGTTCCTTCGTTGATGGAACAGTAACGCGGGCAATAATTACATTTTGTCATTCGAGGAGATGGGAGCAAAATCCGTCGGCTCAATGATTGAGCCGACGGCGAAAAACTATCATTCGATACAACATACCGAATGAGAGGACAAGAAAGAGCGTGATTTTCTTTCTTTTTGTGAATTTTCGAAGTGTTCCTTTTGGTGTCCTTACGTTGGCAAACACTACGCAGACCGCAGGTCAAGCCCTGAAGCCGCCCAAATGCGGGTCTGATTGGCGTCACACATCCTTGCATGACATCATTTTCATGACCGTAAGAAGATAGGTGAAATTGCCGTTTTGGTCAAGACGAATTTGTGTCATTTTTCGATTTTTTCGCAAAAAAGTTCCGAATGTTCATGAGTTGGTTTTTTGAGGGGGTTGATTGTTGAATTCGGATTGGTTCTTTTTGGGTTGAATTTGTTTTGTGTGTGGGGTTGTTGTTGTCTGGGGTGTTTTCAATCGAATTGGAGTTGGGCGAAGAAGTCTTTTTTTTCGGTGTTGTTGTTGGTTTGTTTTGGTGTTGGGGTGGGGTTTGGGACAATTTCGATGGTGGGTAGATCGGGGGTTGTGCTTCCGAAGTCTTCTTTTTTCCTGATGGAGGGTCGTTGTAATCCGGCTTTTTCGAGGAGAGATTGGGAGAGGAGTTCGCTTTCGTGCAAGACGTCGCCTGGTGGTGGTCCTACGGCTCCGTTTTCGGCGGGATTGTATTGTAGTTTGAAAAGATGTTTTGCGATGGCGAGAGTTGCGCCGGGGTCAACACGATGATCGGTAACTTTGACTCCATTGACTTTGATTCCGTTGGTGCTTTGCATGTCCAGAACATACCAATACCCGTTCGACAAGACCAAACGGCAATGTTGACCGGAAACATTGCTAAAACGAAGGACAACATCGCAATTGTCCTTTCTTCCGACGAGAATTTCACGTTTGCGCAGCGGAATAGGGTCGCCGCCTCCTGCTGGAATTAATTGACCGTATATTGAAAGAGTCATGGGAAAGTGTAGAGTTAATGTGAAGTGATATGATGCGATTGTGTTATGGAGTTGTTGAAGGGGGGCAATGGATTGAGTTGTTGTTGATGGTTCTATTTTGTGGGCAAAGTTATTTTTTTTCAAGTTATTTTTGGTTGATTTTTGGTAAAAATTTATTTTTTGGTGTTATGAGCGAGTTGATTCCTTTTTGGCGGTTGTTGGGGCATGATTATTTTCCGTTGGGGGTTTTGATGCGTCGAGAGTTTGGTTGTTCGGTTTGGAAGGTTAGTGTGGACATTGGTTGTTCGTGTCCCAATATTGACGGAACGGTTGGGACTGGGGGTTGTCTTTTCTGCAATACTTCTAGTTTTGCGCCGAGTCGGCGATTTCGGGAGCCGGTTGTTTCTATTGTGGAACAGATTGATGTTGGGATTCGGCAGCTGAAGCGGCGTTATCGACATGCGCAAAAGTTTATTGCGTATTTCCAACCGTCCACCAATACACATCTTGAGTTGGAGGATCTTGAGCGGTTTTGTCGGTTGGCGTTGGGGCATCGCGACGTGGTTGGTCTTGCGATTGGGACGCGACCGGATGCGTTGCCGGAGGAGGTTTTGGAGATGTTGGGGTTTCTCTCGCGAACTGCTTGGGTTCAACTCGAAATCGGATTGCAATCGATTCATCAAAAGAGTCTTGATTTTTTGAATCGTGGGCATGATTATTTGGTTTTTCGTGAGTCGTTTCGACGTTGTCGGCGACACGGTTTTCGGTTGGGAGTTCATTTGATTCTTGGTATTCCGGGCGAGAGTCGGGAGGAGGTGTTGGCAACAGCGCAGGAAATGGCGTTTTTGCAACCGGATAGTATTAAGTTGCATCATCTTTATGTTGTTCGCGAGACGCCGCTGGAAAAACTCTGGCGGGCGGGTGAAATCCGGTTGACGACATTGGAAGAATATGCCGGGTTGGTGGTTGATTTTCTTGAGGAGTTGCCGCCGACCGTGGTGGTGGAGCGAATTGCTGGTGAAGCGGATGCGTTATTCCTTCTTGCTCCGGAATGGACTGGAAACAAACATGCCGCACGCAATGCCGTCAATCAAGAATTTCAACGGCGTTGTTCTTTCCAGGGGCGGCTTTGGCTCGCAAAGAAAAAGAGACAGTTAATAGTTGATAGTTAGTAGTGAATAGTGAATAGTTGAAATGCCGCAAGCGGTAATGTTCCGAAAAAGGTGGGTGATGTTGCCTCAAAGGTGGGTGATGTTTCGAAAAAGGTGGGCGACCTTTCGCCGAAAGGTCGCGTCGGCGATAGCCGACCAGCCCCTGTTTCCGGCTGGCAATCAGATTCCAAACAACTCGGCAACACAAATTGCCAGCTCAACACAGGGTCAGAATTGCCTTGCGGCAATGTGATGTTTCGGCGAAACATCACCCACCTTTTTAGTGAATAGTTAGTAGTGAATAGTGAATAGTTCGCAAGCGGAATTATTGCCAAGATGACAATAATTCCGCTTGCGGCATCTCAACTATTCACTATTCACTCATAACTATTAACTACAAAGGGAACGGAGGTTCCGTGGAAGGGAGCGGAAGTTCGGATGAAGAGAACGGAAGTTCCGTGGAAGGGAACGGAAGGTCCGTGGAAAGGAACGGAAGTTCCGTGGAAGGGAACGGAACCTTCGTGGAAAGGAACGGAAGTTTGGATGGAAAGAGCGGAAGCGTACCGGAATTGTCCGTAATCTGAAAAAAATTCTCCGTCTTCCGTGTTCTCCGTTTCCCAATAAAATAAGTCTTCTCTCAAGGAGTAAATGGAATACAGACAACA
>JAIRTV010000433.1 GCA_031254675.1 Planctomycetaceae bacterium
TGGGGCGGGATTCATTCGGGAGTTGCTAATTTTCTTTTCGGTGATGGTTCAGTGCGGGCAATCTCCAACACAATTCCCGCCGGTAACAATAAAATGCTTCACTATCTCGGTCACGTCAACGATGGAAATACCATTGGCGAAATTCCATAACACTTTTAACTCCTTTCCTTTTAATAACAATGTCGAAACATTATTTTATTTTTGTGTTATTGTGCCTTGCTTTGTCTGGTTGCGGTAACGGATTTATTCCTGTACATGGCAAAGTTACTTTTGAAGATGGTTCGCCGTTGACACAAGGCGGAATCGCTTTCTCCACAGCAACTTTTATGGCAGACGGCAAAATTCAAGCGGATGGAAGTTTTACATTGACATCCTCGAAACCTGGAGATGGTTTGCCGCCAGGAAACTATACCGTTACGATCAGTGCGTCGAAAACCGATGACAAAGAGCGGACAATTTATCTGGTTGATCCCAAGTTTGGCGATGTTACGACAAGTCCACTCACCGCCGAAGTTTCCGGCAATCAGAAAATTTTTGACTTTCAAGTGAGTAAGCCAAAATAAATAAGCGATTATTCGTAGTAACAACCAACCAGTGAACATTGGGAATTTTTCTCAGTGTTCACTAGGTAATGTGTCAATTTAAATCAACAAGAACGTTTGACATACGTAAAATTTTATGTTAAACTTTTTTCGTAATTTTTGTAGTTGATGTTGCAAGCGGAAATTTTACCACAAAAATGATAATTCATTTGCGACACAAACTACAAAGAAATATCAACTAAATGTAACGATGTCGGTGATTTTATTACAACAAACACCGACAACAACTTTGTTAATTTTCCATGAAAAGTATGTGAGGTTTTTTATGTTCCTGATTTGTTGTTTTTTTGTTGTTGTTACGCTCCTTTTTTCCGGTAATTTTGCTACGGCGTCGGAATTGGATTTGAAATTTCCTTCCAAACTGCCGGAACATCCGCGTCTCTTTTTAACAAAAGAACGCGAAACGGAAATTAAAGAACTTGCCAAAACCGACCGGTTTCTTGATCGACAGGTGAAGGAACTTGTGAAAAAAGCGGATCGCGTGAAGCAAGAACCGCTGACTGATTACCGGATTCCCGACGGTAAGCGGTTGCTTGGTCAGAGTCGCCGAAGTATTGACCGAACAACGGTACTTGCTTTTGCGTACAGAATAACCGGCAATAAGGAATACGCTGATGTTGCTATTGATGAAATGCTGGCGGTTTGTCGGTTCAAGGATTGGAATCCGAGCCATTATCTGGACACCGCTGAAATGGCAACTGCTGTTGGTATTGGTTACGATTGGCTCTATGCGGTGATTCCTGCTGAAAAACGAACAGAAATCAAAAACGCCATTCTCAAACACGCATTGGAAACAGGTTTGTCTGTTTATGAGAAACAGGGGTGGTGGTCAAAAGGTAATAACAATTGGAACGAAGTTTGCAACGCCGGACTGACGATTGGGGCGTTGGCGATTGCCGATGAAGAACCGCAAATCGCTGAAAAAATTGTTACGGCGGCAGTGAAGAGTTTGCCGAACGGACTCACGGCGTACAAACCGGATGGTGCCTATCCGGAAGGTCCCGGTTATTGGGCTTACGGTGCGTCGTTTACCGGTCTCATGCTCATGGCTCTCCGCGATATTTTCAATAACGATTTCGATCTTTTGAAAACAGAAGGACTTAATGTTACCGGTGACTATTACATGAGTATTATCGGACCAAACTATCGTACATTTAATTATGCCGACGGCGGCGAGAACGCCGACCCATCACCAATGATGTATATGCTGTCTCATGTTTATAATCGTCCCGATTATGCGGTTTGGTTACGGAATTTTTTGGAACAAAAGAATCGGTTTTCCAGTGGTCGGCTCGCTGTGTTTCACGCTATTTGGTACAATCCGAAAGGTACGGAAATTGATTTCGCTAAAACACCGCTTGCCAAAAAATATCGTGGCGTTCAAGATATTTGTACAATGCGAACCGCATGGAATAATCCGAATGCGGCGTTTCTCGGTTTTAAAGCGGGCAATAATCGTGCAAATCACGGACATCTTGATATTGGTTCGTTTGTTTACGAAGTTAATGGTATTCGTTGGGCGGTTGATCTTGGCTCCGACGATTATAATATGCCCGGTTATTTTGGAAAACAACGTTGGGATTATTACCGACTAAACAACAAAAGTCATAACACGTTGGTTATCGGTAACGAACTTCAGAATCGGTCGGCAAATTGTAAACTTGTTGAGTTTGAACGTCGTGAAGGTGGTCAATTTGTTGCGCGGGCTGTTGCCGATATAACGGATGCGTACAAAGGACAAGTTCAATCCGCTAAACGAACCGTAACGTTACAAAAAAACGGTTCGGTCATTGTCGAAGATGTGTTGGAAGGTGTTACCGAACCGGTTCGTTGGGGAATGATGACCGGCGCAACAATTAAAATTGAAGGTAAAACCGCAACACTTTCACAGAACAAAAAACAACTTCGCATTGAGCTTGTCTCCAACGAAGCCAAACAATTCGAAACGATTTCCACCACACCACCAACAGAACGCGAAAAACAGAACAAAAATTTTTCAATGCTTGCCGCGATAGTAACACCGAAAAACGGTAACATTTCTATTCGTGTTACAATGAATCCGATTGAATAATTTTTGTAATATTTTTTTACTTTTAATGAAGCGAAACAGGGAAACAATGAAAGAGTCGTTAGAGCGGTTTATCGAAGCGCAAAGCGAAGATTATCAATTGGCATTGTCGGAAATCGAAAGCGGTGTGAAACGAACTCATTGGATGTGGTTTATTTTTCCTCAGATTGCCGGTTTGGGATTGAGCACAACATCGCAATTCTACGCAATCCGTGATCTCGAAGAAGCAACCGCTTATTTGCGTCACGAAATATTGGGAACACGTCTTATTGAAATTTCGGCGGCATTGTTACAACTCCCAACCAATAATGCCCACCAGATTTTCGGCAGTCCCGATGATATGAAATTACAATCATCAATGACCTTATTTTCGTTGGTCGAATCGACGCCGCCGATTTTTCAGAAAGTGTTAGACAAATTTTTCAACGGAGAACCAGACCAAAAAACAATACAACTATTAAATTCGCAACGATAAAAGTTCGCGAAGAAAGAATGTTTGTGTAACAAATACGACGCGATATTCGAGGATTTCAAAAAAGCATCGACAAACAATACAAACCCTTCTGTTTCGGTGGATTTGTCTTGCTGCTTGAATTGTTCAACGATTTCGGTTAGAATAACTGTCTTCAATTGAATACGGTAGAGTTGTTCCTGTTCAACGCGATGTATCACACAATGCATAACATAATGCGTAACACAATGATCCATTGCAAAATCATTGCCGGAAACAGAATAACAATAACCCGTTGGCAAATTTCACCCTTAACGATTTACTGAACACAAGATGACTTTATTGATTGTTGGCTCTGTTGCATTTGACACGATTGAAACTCCAATCGCAAAACGTGAAAATATTCTTGGCGGTTCGGCGCCGTTTTTTGCTTATGCTGCCAGTTTTTTTGGACCAGTCCAAATGGTTGGAGTTGTTGGCGAGGATTGGCCTGAAGAATACACGGAAATGTTCCGCCAACAAGGAATTGATTCGTCAGGACTCGAAATTGTTCCAGGCGGCAAAACGTTTCGTTGGAGCGGCAAATATCACGAAAATATGAACGATCGCGAAACATTAGACACACAACTCAATGTACTCGGTCATTTTCAACCGAAATTGCCGGAAAGTTTTCGCCGCGCACAATATGTGTTTTTGGCAAACGGAGCCCCTTCTACGGGGTTAAGCGTTTTAGATCAGATTCAAGGAGCCGATTTGGTTGTTGCGGACACAATGGATTTGTGGATCAACATTGCCCGAGACGATCTCAATACTTTACTCAAACGTGTTGACGGGTTGGTGTTGAATGACAGCGAAGCGAAAATGCTCACACACGAACTCAATACTATTACCGCAGCAAAAAAAATTCTGAATTTAGGTCCAAAATTTGTGGTTGTCAAAAAAGGCGAACATGGCGCTTTGTTTATTAGCGAGTACGAAACCTATCTCGTTCCGGCATTCCCGACGGAAAATGTAGTTGACCCGACCGGAGCAGGGGATTCGTTTGCAGGCGGAATGATGGGCTACATCGCTTCGCAAGGCAATCTCAATAGCGAAACAATTAAAAACGCCCTCGTTTATGGAACATTGGTTGCTAGTTTTGGCGTTGAAGGTTTTAGTCTTGATCGCTACAAAGAAATTGACCGCGCAGGAATTGACCAACGGCTTGCACTTTTCCGCAAAATGACGTCGTTCTGATCCTTGAAATTCCGGCAAGTCGTCGGGCAATTTATTTTTTGTCGTGATTGCGGTACAGAAAAATAGACAACATAATTCCTGTTGTCAAAACAAGAACCGACACATTTTGCGAAACGGTCATTCCTGTTCCGAAAAAAGAATCTTCGTCGGTTCGAATCATTTCCAGAATGAATCTTGCTACGGAATACAAGATCAGAAACGCCGCAAATATCGAACCGTCACAACGCCGGAATATCTCAAAACGTCCTAGTATTAGCAGAATAATACAGAGTAACGCCGCCATCAAAGAACTGTAAATCTGCGTCGGATGCACCGGCAACACAACCGAAGAACTCGGCGTTACGAAATAAGGTTGTGTTTCTTGCTTTTGCCAATCGGAATAAATATCAAAACGTATTTTTTCTTTGGGCGACATTTGTTGAAGATACGCAATCCATTCAAATGTGTTGTGTGCTATTCCGGATTCTTGTTTTTTGCAACACGCCAATTTGTCCGGTGCGGACGGTGGAATAATCCGCTGAGTCCCGATTTCCCACGCAAGCGTTTTGCCATCAACCACGCCGACAATACCACGAAGCAACATATTCGCTTTGAGACCGGCACGTTCGGCATTGCTATCAGGTTGAACTTCTTTGACGGCAAGAAACAACGTGTCACCGATGGCGTGTTCGGCAAATTTCAACCCACAATAAAAAGTTTGACCGTGTTCCATTTGATGAAAATGAGCCGGACTTCCTTCTGGAAACACAACTCCCCACGCAACATCCGTAACTCCACCAAAACAACAACCATTCAGAAAACAACCAATCCGCCCAAGCGAAATCCCCAACATCATCGCCGGCGCCATCAAATCAAATGTTACGAGAACAGGCATTTTGTTACGAACCATAAACAGAAGCGAACCCAAAATTCCACCGAAAATCGAACCATAAACCACCAAACCACCATTAGCAATATTGGCGATATTATAAAGGGTTGTGAGAAGTTGGAGTTGACCGTTTTCGTAATGCGCCATATCTTGCCAATATTCCGTAACGTAGAAAACACGCGCCCCAAGAATACCGCCAAGAACTGCCCAAAGACAAAGCGAAAAAATCAATTCGGAAGGAATTTGTTTTCGTTTTGAAAGCCGCAACACCAAACCCAACGCCGAAAGAATTGCCACCAGCAAGCAAACCCCGTAACCGCGAATAGGAATCCCAATCTCCGGCTCCATTAGTTTTGGAACAATCATCAACATCGTTCCAATAACAACGAAGATAATAAAATAATTTCCGAGTTCTTCATCCCATTTTTTTGTTTTGCAAAAGTGTCGAATTGAAATTGCCAAGATAATAAGAATCAGTAACAAATTCGCCAATCCAAACCCAAAAATCGGAATCCCAAAAATCTCGGGAGGAATATAAAATAATGTTTGACGCATACGGAACTCCTCAATTTGTTAATCAAAACGAATAGTATTGTAATAAAATAAAAAAAACGTTCAACAATAATAACGACAACACAATTTCAAACTCAACACCATATATTATTTTCGCCAAAACGATTGTGGTGAGACAATTTCACGGAGGTAATTATGTTGGTTCGACGTAGGCGTGAAGACCGGTGAAGATCAGTTGAAACACATCGTCGATTCGTTCTTGAAAACACCAGATTCCTGCTCCGAGTGACAGAGCCATTACCGAAAACATGATGACGCTGTTAATACCAAATCCGACGGACATTAAATTTAGTTGCGGTAATGTTTTTCCTAAAAGTCCCATCACAAGCATGGCGACCAACACCGCAACCATGACCGGTGCCGCAATACGAATTGATAAATTGAAACTTAGTCCCAATATTGTTACGAGTGAATAGGCAATTGTTGGTTGAAACACGGCTTCGCCTGGTGGTAAGGTCTGAAACGTATCCAACAGTGAGGTGACCAACACGTGCAAACCGCCTACTGCCGCAAAAATGGTAACTGCTAAATATTGAAACATGCGGGACAACAATGGGGTTTGATCGCCGGAGATCGGGTCGAAAATTTGTGATGCGGTTAGTCCGCCGATTTGACCGATTAATTCTCCTGCCATTGACGCTCCTGCGAAAAATAGGTTCAATCCGAGTCCCAATGATAATCCGATTCCGAGTTCGGCGGCGATTAAAATGGCGTAGGCGGTCAAATTTTGGGGTTCGGCGATGATAACTGACCATTGTGACGGCATGATTAACAAGGTCAGGGTGAAAGCGAACAAAGCACGAACTTGAACCGGAATATCCGAGCCGCCAATTACCGGTGACATCATCACGATCCCACTTATTCGTGTCAAAACCAACGTGAAAACCAACACACGCGATGTGTCAATGTATTGATACCAATCCATTAATTTCCTGTATTGCAAAAGTTCTCTACAAAATGGAAATATACCTTTTTCGACAATATCAGTAAATACCAAAAAAATTCTGTGTCTTCTGTGTGTTCTGTGTTCAATTTTTTCTTATTTGGGAAAATTTTCTTGCTACTGGGGTTATTTTGTGGGAAAACCAAAAGATTGTTCGAACATTCCCGAAAGTTTTTTGGGCATACCC
>JAIRTV010000331.1 GCA_031254675.1 Planctomycetaceae bacterium
CGTGTTCGGACACGAGCGATTCGTGTCCGGTCACCAGCGATTAGTGTCCGGACACGAGCGATTCGTGTCCGGACACGGGCGATTAGTGTCCGGACACGCAATTTTAATTTAAATCGATACTTTGTCAAAAACACAGTTGTGTTCGGACGGCAATTTGAATTGCCGAGCGGTTTGGAATCTAATCGCCAACCGTTCACAAATTCGAGTTGTTTTTGTTGTTTTGGTATCTTGCCGATTAGAAGTTCAATCTATGATTCAATTATTATCTTGGAGAGAGTCGAGCCATTGGCAAGTTTTTTGGATTCCTTCTTCGAACGACGTGGGCGAATAACCGAGTTCTTGTTTCGCTTTGTCGCACGAAAACGCCCAATCAACAAGGAATGTTCGTAGCCAACCCGGAGTAATCGGCGGATAAATATTGAAGTATTGAGCGCGCCATTGAAAATAATACGCAATAATCATCGGAATAATCCAATAAATTTTCCATTGTGATCGTTTTTTGCGGTCAATTACATTGACGGTTTGGAACAATTTTTCGAGCGAAACATTTTCTCCGCCTAAAATATAACGTTCGCCGATTTTCCCGTGTTCCATTGCCAAAAGATGTCCTTCGGCGACATCGTCCACAAACCCGTAATTGCCGATATTAACGCCGCGATTCAGTAAGAACGGAAAACGCCCATGCCGGAAATCGTTGATTAGTTTTGAGACGGTATTGGATTCTGAAAGCAAACCTGGTCCATAAACGCGGGTTGGATTCACAATCACCAACGGTAAACCGTTTTTGATCCATTGAATTGATTCTTGCTCCATCAATGTTTTTGTTTGTTCGTATTTGGTGAAATAATGATTGGTGATTCGTGGCATTGTTTCGTTGCCGATGATATTGGGAGGAGTTGGTCCTAGAGTGACGATCGTGGAAGTCCAGACAATTCGTTCTACGTTAAGTTCTTTTGCGGCAGTGAAAACATGACGTGTTCCTTCGATGTTGATTTGTTCGTAAGTTTTTGGGTTGGGCGACCAATTTTTGGCGTAAGCCGCTAGGTGAAAGACGTATCGGCAATCCCTCATACCGCGTCGCAGTAACTCAATATCAGTAAGATCGCCAACAATATATTCAACACCAACATCGGATTTGAATTTCGGCAAGCTCCGAACAAGTCCTTTAACATGAAAACCACGTTGCACAAGTTTTTCGAGTAAGACAGACCCGATGAATCCCGAACTGCCGGTGATAAATATTTTTCCAGTGTTATCCATGAGAAGTTTTATTGAGAGAGCCTGCGGTTATGATTTTCTGTGTGTTTCTGTGTGTTTCTGTTTTTTGGGGCGGGAATTTTTATTATTGTTGTTTTTGTAGTATTTTGAAGACTTCTTTTGCGGCATTGATTGTTTGTTGGATTTCGGATTCGGTGATGGCGGTTGACATGAAGAAGACTTCGAATTGGCTGCATGGAAAATAAAAGCCGCGTTCCAACATATTCCAAAAGAAAGAGGCGTAACGTTTTGTGTTGCAGCGGGCGGCGGTTTCCCAGTTGGTGATTTTGTTTGCGAAGCAGCCGCCGGTGGAGCTGGTTGCGGTTGAACGATCTAACATACTTCCGTTGAATGTTGTACTGCTGACGTGATATTTTTCGGAAATATCTTTTTTGTGTTCGGCGAGAAAGAACAAGGTCATCATTGAGCCGATTTGTTCGATGGCGACGGGAATTTCGAGGGATTTGGCTTCTTCTTCTAATCCTTCGGCGAGAGTTGACATTTTCCGTTCGAGGGAGGCGAATGCTTTGAGTTCCTGCAATGTCTGAATGGTTGCGATTCCGGCGGCCATTGCGAGGGGATTCCCGCTGAGAGTTCCTGCTTGAAAGACGTTGCCGACCGGCAACAAGGCGTCCATGATTTCTGTTTTTCCGCCGTACGCGCCCACTGGCAATCCGCCGCCGATTACTTTGCCGAGCGTTGTGATATCCGGCGTGATACTGAAACGTTGTCCGGCGCCTCCTTTTCCGGCGCGAAAACCGCTTAATACTTCGTCGAAGATGAGAATGGCTCCATTGGTTTGGGTTAGATGCCGTAATTCGTATAAAAAATTGGAGCTTCCGATAACGCAACCCATGTTGCCGGCAACTGGTTCGACAATAACGGCGGCAATTTCTTTACCGAGATCGTGAAATATTTTTTTGATGGCATCGACGTTGTTGTATGGTAATAAGATGGTATCGGCGATGGTTCCTTGCGTGACGCCTGGCGAATTGGGAACGCCTAATGTTGCGGCGGAACTTCCGGCGGCGACCAGTAAGGAATCGACATGTCCGTGATAATTGCCGATGAATTTGATGATTTTTGTGCGTCCGGTGAAGCCGCGTGCGAGACGAATTGCGCTCATGGTGGCTTCGGTGCCGGAGTTGACGAATCGGATTTTTTGGATGGAGGGGACTAGATTGATGATGAGTTTGGCGAGTTTATTTTCGGCTTCGGTTGGGGTTCCGAAGCTGGTTCCTTTGAGCAATGCTGTTTGAATGGCTTCGACGACAATGGGATGAGCATGTCCTAAGATCATTGGACCCCAGGATTGCACATAATCGAGATAGCGATTGCCGTCAACATCGATTAGGTAAGCCCCTTCGCCGCGTTCTATGACAATTGGTTCGCCGCCGACGGCGCCAAATGCTCTTGCTGGGCTGTTGACTCCGCCTGGGATGACTTGTTTTGCTTCGGAGAAAAGAGAATGGCTTTGACTGTGATTCAACATTGTTCGCAAATTTCAAAAATAAAAGGGAAGAAAGCAAAAACATCTTGCGAAGAATAACAATAAAATAGAAAAAATACAAGAGCATTCGGAAAAAGAGTAAAATAAATAAAAATTGAGCAACCCTTCTCTTCAGGTAGGCAACCCTTCTCTTCAGGTGGGCAACCTTTCACCGAAACAAAGGTGAACAACCTTTCTTTTCAGGTGGGCGACCTTTCGCCGAAAGGTCGCGTCGGCGATAGCCGACTAGTCCCTGTTTATGGACGGCAATTTGTGTTGCCGAGCGGTTTGGAGTTTGCTTTCCTGCCGCACACTGATTCGAGTCGGCTACCGCCGACGTGATGGTGGGTGAAAACCCTTCGGCGAAACATCACCCACCTTTTAGTGAATAGTTGATAGTGAATAGTGAATAGTTCGCAAGCGGAATTATTGCCAAGATAGTAATAATTCCGCTTGCGGCATCTCAACTATTCACTATTCACTCA
>JAIRTV010000562.1 GCA_031254675.1 Planctomycetaceae bacterium
TCTATTTTACAATACTTGAAGAAGTATTTCGCCTGGCGAGGTAGTTTTCTAAAAAGTCCGAACTTATTTGAGAACTACCTCGCCAGATGAAGTATTTCGCCAAAAGAGGGAAAATTTCATTTAGCTGATTTATGTTTCGATAACAAAGCATCGCTATGTCAAAGGAAACCGCAACAAACCGGCATCAACAAACCGGTAAGAAAAAAAAAGCTTCACAATCACAACCTCGCGGATTGCCGGGATTTTCTTTTATGACTTCCGACTTGATTCGCGGTCACACAGAAACAATTATTTTAGCAAATCTATTGAAAGGCGATACATACGGCTATGAAATTAACAAACGGATTCAAGGTTTAACCGATAATCTTTACGAACTCAAAGAAGCAACACTTTATTCGGCATTTCGTCGGCTCGAAAAAGCAGGATTGGTCAAATCTTACTGGGGCAGCGAAGAAACCGGCGCAAGACGACGTTATTATTCCATCACCGACGAAGGTAAAAGTGTTTATTGGAGCAGCAAAGTCGATTGGGAAAAAGCAAAAGAACTCATTGATGGGCTTATCCACGAATTTTGATAATTGTCGCAACCGCTCTGGGAATCATTTTGAAAATCGAAATATTGGTGTGGAGAAATCTAGTACGATTATTTAAAGTGTTCTAACTTCGATTCGGAAAAATTTTATGGCGAACGGCATAATTTCCAAGACACAAATTCAGACTCCACACGGTATTTATGAGGGGGTTGCGCCGGTAATTGTTTCGGCAAGCCGCGCAACTGATATTCCGGCGTTTCACCTTGATTGGTTCTTTCAACGCTTGCATGAAGGATATTGTGTTTGGCGGAATCCGTTCAATCGGAAACGACAATATGTTGGTTTTCAGAATCTTCGGGCGATTGTTTTTTGGACAAAAAATCCCGAACCGTTTTTGTTTTGGGTTGACGAATTGGAACGGCGTGAGTTGACCTACTATTTTCAGTTTACGCTGAATAATTATGAACCGGAAAAGTTTGAACCAAACCTTCCTTCGCTTGAACAACGTATTAAAACGTTTCAAAAATTGTCACGACATCTTGGAAAAGAACGTGTTGTTTGGCGTTTTGATCCGATTCTTTTTGCGGATGGTTTGTCGGTCGCTGATCTTTTTGAACGTATTTGTTTTATTGGTAATCGTTTGGCGGGATATACGGAAAAACTTGTATTCAGTTTTGCCGACATTGCGACGTATCCGAAGATTTGCAATCGTTTTGGACGAATTTTGTTACATCCGCGCGAACCGACTGTTTCGGAAATGTTTCAAATTGCGGCATGGCTCGCGGAGCAAGGCGAACATTGGAAAATGAAACTCGCAACATGTTGCGAAAATATTGATCTTACACATTACGGTATTACACCGAACCGTTGTATTGATCCCGAACTGTTGCGACAGTTGGCTCCCAATGATTCGCTATTAAGGACTTTGTTAGCGCAAACAACCAAAGATAAAGGTCAACGGAAAGATTGCGGATGTATTGTTTCGAAAGATATTGGTCAATACGATACTTGTCCGCATCATTGTGTTTATTGTTATGCCAATTCGTCCTATCTGACTGTTGAACGAAATAAAAATCGTTTTGGAAAATATTCGGAAACGATACTGGATGAATCGTAAAATGTTTGTAACGATTGATTTCCTATTTCCGTGCCGGTTCCTCTTGTAATTATTCGGCGTTAAGAGTAAGATATTGAAATTGATTTTCGTTTCCGATTTTTAACACGTTTGAGATTTTTAGATTTTAATGAAACAATTTTAAAACTTTGGACTTTTGAGAATAACTATGCGATCAGATCATCGTGAAAATGACGAATTGCGGGCAATTACGATTAGACGACAGTTTATTGAAACAACGTCGGGATCGGTATTGATTTCGGCGGGAAAGACATTGGTTCTTTGTTCGGCGAGTATTGCGGAGGAGTTACCGAAATGGATGCCGAAAGATTCGCCGCGTGGTTGGATAACGGCGGAATACCGGATGTTGCCGGGCAGCACCAACCCGCGGACTCCGCGCAACGATAAACCAGATGGACGCGCTTCCGAAATTCAACGTCTTATCGGACGATCATTGCGTTCTGTTGTTGATCTCGAAAAACTGGGGCAACGAACCATTTATCTTGATTGCGACGTACTTCAAGCCGACGGCGGAACACGAACATTGAGTATTACTGGAGCATTTATTGCGATGTGTGATGCGATTGATTCATTGGGATTCGCAGAATCACCGATTAAGGATTCGGTTGCTGCGGTGAGTGTAGGGATTGTTGGCGGAATGCCGATGCTTGATTTATCGTACAGCGAAGATTCCAAAGCCGAAGTTGATATGAATATTGTAATGACCGGAGCAGGGCGGTTTGTTGAAATTCAGGGAACTGGCGAAGAATACGCTTTTTCCGAAGAGGAACTCAATCAACTGCTTACTCTTGGAAAAAGAGGAATTTGCAAATTGTTAGAAGAGGGAAGGGGAGTAGGAATTAGCATGAATCAGACACGATAATTTGCGGATTATTTAATTGTAATATTAAAACAATAGACAGTTATCTTTTTTAACCTGAAAGGAATTTTAGAAACAAATGCGATTGATTATTCTTTTTTTTGTATTATTTGTTTTGTTTTTCAATACGAAACAGAAATTTCTTGCGGAGGAAATCGTTGTTCGCCCATCGGACAATGGTGAAGTTCTTCTCAATCCAGGTATGGGCTGGACAATGCATTTTTATTCGAATACAACAACCAATTACGGTTCGAAATTGGAACCGTCGGATTCTCTTGATTGGTTTCCTGGTTGTTCGACTATTTATTTGCGATTGCCATGGTCTTACATTGAGCCGGAGGAGGGCAAATTCAACTGGGCTATTGTTGATACGCCGGCACAACGTTGGATTGCCAAAGGTAAAAAAATTTCGTTCCGTTTTACTTGTTGTGAAAGTTGGCTTCGTTGGGCAACACCGGAATGGGTTCAGCGAGCTGGCGCGAAGGGAATCAACTACGATTTTCCTCAAGGAAAAAAAGAAAACGGACAATGTTGGGCGCCGATTTATGATGATCCGATTTTTCTGGAAAAACTTGATCATTTTTTAGCGGTAGCCGGAAAACGATACAATAATAATCCCGATGTTGAATTTATTGATGTGGGAACGTTTGGTATGTGGGGCGAAGGACATACAGGTGGTGATCATCGGCTTTCTCAAGAGGAAACGGACAAAATGTCGAAAATCCATATTGACTTGCATAAAAAACATTTTCCTGATACGTTACTTTGTATTAGTGACGATATTTCGGGTGCTGGAAATCGTGTGGGACCTTGGGTAGGCATGGAATATGCTCTTTCGCAAGGTGTTACGATGCGTGACGATAGTATTTTAGTACAGCCACCGCCAAACAGTTGGTATCACGACAATATGGCAGCATTGTTTTGGCGGACATTGCCGGTTATTTTGGAACACGAACATTTTGGCAGTTCGGTTAATAAAAAAGCTTGGCATGGTGATTTGCTTTTGAAATCGGTTGAAGACTACCACGCTAGTTTTATGTCAATTCATTGGTTGCCTGATATTTTACTCAAAGAAAACAAAGATATTATTGAGCGAATCAATCAGCGTCTTGGTTATCGGTTACAACTTCGTGAATTGCGGTATCCTCAACGAGTCAATATTACTATTCCGTTTTCCGTCAATTGGATTTGGGCAAATACGGGAGTTGCTCCGTGTTATGGCGGTGGTTTTCCGGCGTTGACAATCAAAGATGAGAAAGACGGAATTATTTCCGTACTGGTTGAAGATTCATTCAATGTTAACTCACTTCCTGTTGCGCCGGTAAACGAAGTGAAAGAGCAAATGATTAAAAGTGAATTTTGTATTGGTTTGATCGCACCGGTAACAAAACCTGGAATTTATAATCTTTATGTTTCTATTGGTCGCCGCGATGGAACTCCACAAATCACATTACCTCTTTCCGGTTCTGATGGACAGAAACGTTATAAAATTGGGCAAATCGAATTAACACCAAAACCGAAACCCTAAAAATAAAAATCGAAATGTGTTTGCTGTTGCGTTTATTTGCGTGTTTTTAAAACGGAAACAGTTGTACAACCGATTGCCGATTCTTGTTTCGAAACAAAAAGAGCCCGAATATTGTATTCGCCGTGTATTGTCGAAGGAATTGGTAAATCAAGCGAAAACGAACCATTTGTGCATTCCGTATCATATTGTAACACCGTTTGGTGATTTGCTTGAAAATATTCTTCGTTATTTGAGCAACGTGTTTTCGCATCAATTCGGAATTCGTCACGTAGCAGAGAAATCATCGGCAAACGGTGAAACGACGGAACTAATTCAATATTTACTGTACCATTTTGCTCTGAAAGAGAATGATCCAAAAAGCCTTCTAAATGTAATTGTTCACCGGCGTTGGTTTTCGCAAAACAATTCAACCGGATTTTTTTCGGAATGGGTAACCGAAGTAACGGGTCGCCAAAAAGATGAAACATCGCAATATGATCTGCGATTTGATCATTGAGTTGTTTTGGAAAGGGATCGAATGTTTTAGCCATTGTTTCCAGAGTTTGCCGAATTGACTGATATTGTCGGGTATTTTTTGAACTGATTTGTTTTGATTTTTGAGAGACGGATTCTGTTGCGATTTTGTTTGGTGGTAACAATGCCTGTTGTTTGGCGTGCAAGATTAGTGAACCTAAAGTCAAATGTTTGTTTGGTCGTGGTTTGTTTATTGAATCATTGTTTAGCAGATTATCGTGTTGTTCGGTTATTTCGTTTTGTGTTTCGATATATTTTTGCAAAAGTTCAATTCCCAAAACGCTCATTCCGTAGGGCATGGTTGTTCGTGATGCTGCCAGAACAGCAACAGGTCCTTTGGGTTGGTGCAACAATTTTTCTGCCAACGAACAAGTTTTAATATCTAAAATTCCTCCGTAACAACAAAATAAAAAAGCAATCGGATATGAATTTTGGCAATGAAGTTCTGGAAAATCATTAACGCTAAGAGTTGTCAAAGAGCCAAGCGGAGTTGCAAACGGGTCAAGCATTTGCGGATGTCCGTGCCCAAAATACGTCCAGAAAAGGGGATTCCGGTTTATTGTTTCGATCAGTTCGTTTTGATAATCAGCGGGAGCAGGGCAGAATGGACTTTTCCAATTGGCGTGTAACAACAAAATTTCATACGATTCAGGAATTGTTTTCGTCAAAAGATAACGAGTTGTTGATTCGATCACATTGTCGAGTAACGGCGAAAAGTGACCAATTCCGGCAACGATTTGAAATTGCCGACACCAGATTCCGGTTGGAATTTCTGTTTCGTAACGGATTGTTTTTTGGATTTGCGCATTGAGTTCGGTGGTATTGTTGGCGGCAAACCGACCAATTGTTACGTCAGGTAATCCATCGTTATCCAGATCAGCATACCAATCGTCAGAAGCAAGCGATAATTCTTGACCGAAATGTTGAATAATTCGACATGGAATTTGTGGTGACGGAATGACTTCTTTGCCAACCAAGAGAATTGATGAAACGGAAATTTGTTCTGCAAGAATCTGAATCCGGTTCTTTATATTTTGTACGGTAAATGGTTCCGAAAGAAGATGTATCGTATAACCTTGAGAACTTCGATATTTGATCCAAGGTTCCAATGACCGATAAAACATTTGAGGACAAACGACCACAACATGTTCCGACGCATAAACAAAACTTGTTGCAACAATACAGAACAATAGGATAACGGTAAAAATTTGTTTCATTTTGATTGTATGTTTGCAAAAAATGTTTATTTTCGTTTCAACAAACTTTATTTTTGAAAAATTATTTTGTAACTGTCTATTGTATTTGTTGATCAACTAAACAGTTCTATAGTTTTGTTCCTAATTTTCGAGGAATATATTTTTGGTAGAATCGGTTGTATTATAAATTCATTACGGGAATCATATCATCTGTTGAGGAATTATGGAATAGTCTTCTACCAAGATTGCAATATAATTTTATTTGGAATATCCAAAAGATGAAGAATCAAAAGATAAACAATGTTGTGTCATGTTCGATGGACAATTGTTTACGGACTGTAATTGTAAAACAGACTCAACTGTTGGACAACTTTTCAGTGAAAGGTCGTTTTGTTTTGCCTAAATGAACACACTTACTTGTAAACATTAAAAAAAAATAAAAATTTTCTGAAAAAAAGACGATTCCTATTGACATCGAATTTAGTTTGATGTAATTTACTGAACTATCTCAATCGCGAATACGTTTTCTTGCTGTTATGT
>JAIRTV010000580.1 GCA_031254675.1 Planctomycetaceae bacterium
GAAAGGTTGACTCCTGTCTTAGGGAAAAGGCGAATTATTTTCGACACGCCGAATACCAAACCAAAATCTAACCGCAAACCAATTCCAAAGATATTCTTGCCGATTTGTTTTTGTGTTCGGCTGATCATTCGTGTTGCTCATTGTTTGGCAACGTTCTTTTTTTCCGTTTGGAAGGACAAAAATCAAAAAAAGTCACGCACTCCAAGACAAAAAGTACGTACTCCAAACCAAAGAGTACGTACTCCAAGACAAAGAGTACGTACTCCAAGACAAGGAGTACGTACTCCAAAGTAAAGAGTACGTACTCCAAGACCATTTTGCCGTATGTTAAAGCATACGGTTGATAAAGCGAAACCCTAGCGGGGCAAAGAAAATAGAAAAGGGAACGGTTAGTAGTGAATAGTGAAAATGCCGCAAGACAATTCTGCCTCAGTTTTTCAAAATCTCATTTCTGAAAAACGAGAACTTGCGAATATTTTTTTGCGAGTAAGATTTGTTTTTTGAAAGTTGCTTTGTAATTCTTATTCCGCGACAACCATAATACGAGTTTGTTGTATTTCGCAAGAGTTTCTTTTGAGGTCAATGCGAACACCAAAAGGGCGTGGTTCAAAAATGTTCCATTTAACGTCAACATCGTCCAGAAGAAAAACTTCGACCTTCGGATTGTACTCAAAAGCGGGACAAAACGGGATATGAATTGTTGCCGTTAATTGGCTATCTTGAAACCCGACCAAAAAAATTCCTTCCACCTGGTCTTTTCCGGTTTCGGTAAAACGACGGACAATTTTTTGTGTTATGGAACGATCAAAATCATTCTCTTGATCGAATTCGTCGAAATCGTCTTCGTTCTCGGAATTTTCAGGAACGGACATTGTTGCCGGAACGAGAATTTTTTTATCTATTTTTCTTGCCGGAAATCGCCGAACAACTTCGGCAATACCAAGCAAGGAAACGTAGAGAATCGGCAAGGGAAACGGTAATAAAAATCCAATTAGCAAAACAGGAACCCAAAAAATATTGTGATTTTTCCTGTGTTCTGGTTGTTGCGAAATGCGGGACAGAAATAGCAGAACGATCACCCAAACCGTAAACACCAAAACCAAAACAAGATCACGACCCACATCAATATCGTATGGTTTTCGCCATAAAATACCTGCCATTGCAAAAAATCCCGCCAACCAAAGAGTTATTTGACTTGTCAGATGGAGACCGAATATCAGGTGTTGAAATAATTTCATTACAGTGATGATACTTGAATTTTCAGATTTGCCAATCATCTTGTTCGAGCTGCGTGCTTTTAATTTTCAGGCTGGGCTTTTCGATCAAAACAGTTGTCCCTGCCGGAATTGAATAGGTTAGCCAAACACTGGAACCAATCACCGAATCATGACCAATCACCGTTTTTCCGCCAAGAACTGTTGCGTTTGCGTAAATAACGACATTATCTTCGATAGTGGGATGACGTTTCGTGTTGCGGACTAATTCGCCATTTTCATCTTTTGGAAAACTAATTGCTCCTAGTGTAACACCTTGATACAGTTTTACCCAGTTACCAAGAATACTCGTTTCGCCAATTACAATTCCAGTTCCATGATCAATGAAAAAATATTCTCCAATAATTGCTCCGGGATGAATATCAATTCCCGTTTTGCTGTGCGCCCATTCGGTCATCATTCGCGGAATCAATGGAATCTGCAAATCGTACAACGTATGCGCCAACCGATAAACTGTTACCGCTTCGAGACCGGGATAACAAAAAATCACTTCATCAATTGATTTGCACGCAGGATCTCCGGCATACGCCGCTTCCGCGTCTTTTGCCAACTTCCGCCGAATATTGGGAATTTGCTCTAAAAATTCAATTGTTTTTCGGTGGGCGATTTGTTCTACCGAAGACAATTTTTCTGGAACACATTGATCGGTATTGCCTTCGCCGTGGCACAACGCCCGCTCGAAAAGAACAACAAGTCGATCATGGAGTCGGTCAACAATTTCACCGACATGATAAATAACATTTGACGAATGAAGCCGATCACGATTCCGATAACCCGGATAGATCATTTCTTTCAAGTCTTCAATCACTTCAATTACAACGTTGTAATTTGGCAACGGACAATGGTCAAGATGATGTGTTAATTTTGTTTCTTGATAGGATTCGACGATCCGATCAGTCAAAGCAGGAAGTTCCGTTTTATGTTCAAATATGGTAAACATGACATTGCTAAAAAGGGGTTTGTGAAAACAAAAGACAACGGTTGCCTGACTGTTCAAGGAAACAATTATTAGAAATCGAACGAAGTAATCGAAAAACATTCAGAGAATTGTTTATTTTTATATTACAACAAATCTTATTTCCATTCGCTTCCGCTCCAGCCCGTAACAATCACGTCCCGCTTCGGCATAAAAAAGGAAGAAATAAAACTAGTTACCACCAAACACAACAAAACAATCGCCAACGCCACTCGAATATGATAAGCATCCTTAAGTGCTTGATAATTTTCCTGAAAATTATAACTGAAATTGGGACCACGTTCGAGAATTTTAAAATGAAAATAAAGCTCCATCGGACTCATACGGTCAAAATCTTCGTTTCGAATCCAAAGAATTGTATGCTCAAAATCAGGAACCGGAGTCGAATTTTGATACAATTCCGTTTGACCAAAACGAAACCATTCACGCTTTCGCGAAACATCACGCGGTAATGGATACGAAAACAACGCCCAAAGGAAAAAAATAGCAACAGGCGGAAAAAATAGAACACCAAGAAGAAAAAAAACTTGCCGCATTTTGCCGGTTTCATTTTTTGGTTTAGGAAGTTCCAAATGGTCTGCCGGCTTTTCTTCCGCAACCGGCAAACTTTTAATTTTCAACAAAGATGGAATTTGTTGTGTTTGCCCGCAGGAACATGTTATTTGTTGACCGGCTTGAGCAACTTCGATTTCGTGTGATCGCCCGCAAGAACAAGGTAAAAGATATTTCTGAGACACAGAATACTCCTTTTCATAAAGCAATT
This sequence comes from Planctomycetaceae bacterium, assembly GCA_031254675.1. Lineage (GTDB taxonomy): Bacteria > Planctomycetota > Planctomycetia > Pirellulales > Thermoguttaceae > WRKP01. Next base: position 3,014 of record JAIRTV010000580.1, read on the forward strand.
TTTCGTAATGATTCGATCAAATTTGCAACCAAAATGAAAAACCAATCTTTGCAAAATTATCATAATTTACAAATTGAAGAATCGGAAAAATATCTTCATTTTGCGAATTTTGTCAAAAAAACTTGAAATCACGACAAAATTCCAAAGAATAATTACTAAATTTTTCAAATAGCAATGAACGTACCAACAGCAAAAAAATTCCGACTTTTTTCAAATTTCAAAATCGGTCATTCACCGCAACCAATCACCAACAAAACGGCGATTATTATACCTTTCCTAGTTAAGAAAAGCAAGCGTTCAAGACGATACACAACTTATATTTTACCGCAAAAAAATAAAAAAAGAGAATAATCACAAAATTGTGCAAATTCGTTTCAAACAGATTTCACGTAAATTTTGTATAAACTCCAAAAATTTTTTGATAAAAATTATTTTTCTCTGGATTTTTTCTCAAGAAAATGATAGAATCTTAATAAAGAAATTGGAACTTAGACATTTGTTCCATGAAATTTTATCATGCAAACTGTCAGAAGTTTTTCCGATTTTTATTTTTCCGAAATCCGACCACTTTTCACCACAAGACCCAATTACTACGATGAAACCCAAAACAAATCATCTGCCCAGACCGGAAAATCATAAGTCATTTGATCAGGATAAGCAAAGATCAAGTGTCTCTTCCTAGCTTTCATCGGAATTGCAAAATAGATGGAACAACCAACATGTTTTAGGTGATTAGGCAATTTTTTGCTTCTTGCCTGTTTTACCTAAGAATAATTTCTTTCCAAATAATAAAAAAAAATGCACTGTGTCTGAATGTGAGGTATATTGGTTTATAGATTGATAATTCGCGATGAATCCTGCTCCATCGGGTTGATTTTTGAGTTTTCCTATTCCTGTTATCGAAATTTTTGCTCTACCGAAGGAATCAACTTTTGACACGATACGATTAAAAATCAAAAATGAAGACCAACTATCAAACAAGATCACAAAGAATACGTATAACAATAACAATGTTGATCAACAGAACATTTTCGATAATTGCCGACAAAACAGAATATTTCAGGTTTAATGCAACATTGTTACGATAAATTGGTTTTGTGTTATTTTAATTGATTATTTTAAGCCTGTCAGGAGAAAGGAGATTTCTTTTAGCGAACGATTATTGAATATGATGGTTTACTTTGATTAATATTTTTTTGGATAATATTCAAAGTTTTACAAAAATTTTCAATCTTAATGCTACCGAATTACGTAAAAAAAACAGAATATTTTTCTCTTTTTCCGTTTTCCAAATCATTTCCCATCAGTAGTATTGATGAAAATCCGGTAGTTGTCCCCCCGACGATTTTGGCAAACGGTCATTAATCAACAATTTTAACTTATTATTTTACAGGAGTTTAGCTTGTACGATCCAGATGTTCTCATAGATGATTTTGATGATGTGCTTGTCTCGGAAGACGAGATGCTCCATCTTGATGATGTTGATATTGACGAAGACGAGATGGTCGATTCGCTTCTTATTGATGAGGACGAAGACGATGAAGAAGCGGAATTGTTCGATGAAGAACTCCTCAAATTGGAGGTAGGCGATGTTTGGTCAGACGATCCCGTTCGAATGTATTTGACCCAGATGGGTGAAATTCCCCTCCTTACCCGTCAACGTGAAATCGCGTTAGCCAAACAAATTGAAATTACCCGACGAAAATTCCGTGCAAAGTTGTTGGAATGTGATTATGTTCTTCAACACGCGGTTCGAACCTTGCGGCGAGTTCATCACAATGAATTGCCGTTTGACCGAACGGTTCAGGTTTCCGTGACGGATAGTCTTGAAAAGCAGCAGATTATGGGGCGATTTCCTCACAATCTTCGTTCGTTGGAGTTAATGGTTCGCCGAAACCACAAGGATTATCGAATTGCGACGAGTTGTTCCCGTAGTCCGGACGAACGAAAAGTGGCGTGGATACGATTGGGGCGTTCGCGGCGGCGTGCGGTGCGATTGATTGAAGAGCTTGGTCTCCGAACTCAGCGTATTGAAACAATGATTCCGACTTTGGAAGAATTTAGTCGTCGTGTTGACGAACTGAAAGAGCGTATTCGCGGGCATCGTGCCAGCGGACGTCCGGAATACGAACGGCAACCTCTGTTGGACGAGTTTCGCAACATTCTGCAACTCACCCAAGAAACGCCAACCAGTCTTCGCAATCGGGTCAAGTATGTTCAGGATCTTTTTGCAAAGTATCAGGAAGCAAAACGCGGATTGTCCGAAGGTAATCTTCGGTTGGTGGTTTCGATTGCGAAAAAATATCGGAATCGCGGTTTGAGTTTCCTTGATTTGATTCAGGAAGGCAATGCCGGTTTGATGCGTGCGGTTGATAAATTTGAATACCGACGCGGTTTCAAATTTTGTACGTATGCGACATGGTGGATTCGCCAAGCGATAACGCGGGCGGTTGCTGACCAGAGCCGAACAATTCGGATTCCCGTTCACATGGTGGAAACGATGTCTAAAATGCGCAACGTTTCACGTAAATTGTTACAAGAATACGGACGCGAACCAACTATTGAGGAAACCGCAGAAGCCGCCAATTCACCGTTGGACGAAACACGTCGAATATTGGCGATGAATCGTTATCCGATTAGTCTTGATCGACCGGTTGGCAACAGTGAAGATTCCCATTTTGGTGATTTGTTGCCTGACAGTGCGGCGGAAAATCCGGCAATTGGAGCAACACAGGAAATGCTCCGAACAAGAATTGCTAAGGTACTCAAGACATTGAGTTATCGGGAGCGGGAGATTATCAAACTTCGTTACGGTTTGGGCGATGGTTACAGTTATACGTTGGAGGAAGTCGGTCATATTTTCAAGGTAACACGGGAACGTATCCGTCAAATTGAAGCAAAGGCTGTTCGCAAACTTCAACAACCAACCCGAAGCCAAGACCTTGTTGGTTTTCTTGACTAAAAATTAAAAACAATCGACAATTTCAAAATTCGTAACTGTTTGTGAACAATTGAAAAATCGTAACTAATGATTGCTCTTACGCAAGATTGTAGTGGTTGCGAGGTTTGAAAATCGAACGATTTTAGAGAACGTTCAAAATCGTTCGATACGCAAATTTTGGATATATTTTTTCCGACAGGATAAATGGGATCTTATTGAGACTTTTTATCCTGTTATTTTTATAATTACGTTTCAAAAAAAATTATGGTTATGAATTTTCGAAAATGACGTAATATTTTGTGAATAGGATTTGGGATTATGAAACGAAAAACAGTTTCATTTATTGTTATTATTATTGCTATTATTCGGTGTTTATTTTTTGAACATTCTTTTGTTTCCGGTTGGGAAAGCGAGGGGCGTTCTGTATTGTCTGGTGATGGACAACAATCGTCTGACAAGGAGTATCATCAGGCGTTAGCGCTTTCTGCGGCGTTTCGTTATGCTTCGGAGCAAGTGATTCCGGCAACAGTGAAGGTGATTTCTCACTTGCAGACGACAGAAGATCGGGAGGCAATGCAAATTCAGATTCCTGCATTGCGGACATTGCCGGGTCAGCGGAATCCGGGTGATAGTGCGGGAACCGGAATTTTGATTGATCCGCAGGGTATTGTTTTGACGAACAACCATGTTATTGCTCGTGCGAGGGAAATTGAAGTGGAATTGCCGGATGGTCGCAAATATTATGCGAAAAAATATCGGCATGATCCTGAGACGGATCTTGCGGTGATCTGGCTTGATATTTCGGGGCGTGACGAATTACCTTATGCCGTTTTTGGTAACAGTGATTTGATGGAGATTGGAGATTGGGTGTTGGCGATTGGGAATCCGTTTGAGTTGGATTTAACGGTGAGTGCTGGAATTATTAGTGCGAAGGGGCGATTACTCAAACAGGTTCAACGGACGGAGTTTCTGCAAACTGATGCGGCAATCAATCCCGGCAATTCTGGTGGTCCGCTTATTAACTTGAAAGGCGAAATTATTGGAATTAACACGGCGATTCTGTCGAGAACAGGAACCAATCAGGGAATTGGTTTTGCGTTACCGTCGAACAACGCTCAATGGGTTGCGCAACAAATTATTGCTAAGGGCAAAGTGGAACGTGCGTGGCTTGGAGTGATTACCAAACCGCTGACGCGGTGGGAAAGTCAACGTTTGAAGCTGAAGCAGCAGACGGGAGTTCTTGTTGAGTATCCGCTTCAAAATTCTCCGGCGGAAGAAGCGGGACTTAAGGAAGACGATGTGATTCTTTCGTTTGATGGTCAACCGGTCAATGCTGTTTATCAACTTCAACGATTTACTGAGCGGGCAAAAATTGGAGAGGAGCATGAAATTATTTTGATTCGAGCTGGCAGGCGTTACAAACTGATGGTTGACATGCGACCGATGCCGCCGTCTGCGGGGTTGATTGGTTCGATGTTGGGTAATTCCGTGCAATCTTATGTTGATGCGACGTTGAATTTTCTGTTGATTCAAGCGACGGAGCCAATTCTTGGTCGTCTTAAATTGAGTGGCAGACAAGGATTGATTGTTCTGACGACAATCCCTGGTGGTCGGGCGGAAAAGGCGGGAATTCGTGTTGGAACGTTGATAACCAAAGTTGACGGCAAAGCGGTTCCGACTCGTAATGCTTATATTGCGGTGCGGAATGAGAGTGATCTTTCTGATGGAATTACGTTGGATGTTGTATTACCAGGTGGAGTGGAACAAAAAATTGTCATCAAATTGGAACAATAAATTATGAATACAATTTATCATTTGTTGGGTGTGGGAATTTTCGGTGCAGTTGGAACATTGGCGCGTTATGGAGTGAGTTTGGGAGTGGCGGTTTTTTTGGGAACTTCGTATCCGTGGGGAACTTATTTTGTAAATATGCTTGGTTGTTTCTTGTTTGGTGTTATATCGGGATTGATTGCTTGTGGTTCATTGTCGGCGGAATGGAAAGCAATTTTTTTAACTGGTTTTTTGGGCGGGTTTACAACTTTTTCTGCTTTTGCCGCAGAAAACCAACAATTTTTATTGGAACGGCGTTGGAATGCTTTTATTTTCCATTTAGTTGGTCAAAATTTGTTGGGGATTGCTGCGGTGTTTGGCGGATTGATGCTTGCCAACTTCTTTTTCCTCCGCAAATAAAAAACGTCGGCAATATTTCACTGTGCTTGGTGGGTAATGTTTCGCCAAGAGATTGCAAAACGTTAGATCAATCTTTTAACGACAATTCCGCTGAGTTACCCCAAATTTTTAAAAAAGTAAAAATCCCGCTTGACATTTTTCTTGATTCCGTATAAACTCTGAATCTTAGTTCAATCGTGTTGCGTTTATTTTGTCGTAGTTTCGACAAACGTTTCGCGATCAATTCTGCAAAACCTTAGAAAATAAGGAGAATGACAATGAAAAATTTAGTCAAATGTGTTGTCGGGATTTTTGCAATATTTTTTGCGAAAAGCCAAATGTTAAA
>JAIRTV010000582.1 GCA_031254675.1 Planctomycetaceae bacterium
TTTAACATTTGACTTTTCGCAAAAAATATTGCGAAAATCCCGACAACACATTTCACTAAATTTTCCATTGTCATTCTCCTTATTTTCTAAGGTTTTATGAAATTGATCGCGAAACACTTTGCTGAAATCCAGCAAAATAAACGCAACACGATTAAACGCAAAAACCAAGTTTATACGGAATAAAGAAAAATGTCAAGTGGATTTTTTTCTTTTTAAGAATTTTTTTGAAAAAAGAAATCCCGAATTTTCTAGAATGTCTTAGTACGACAGCGCAATTTATTTTACGCAACCTTACACATGTCATGTTACAGTAATAAAGAATGCGTTCCTTGGAACCAATTTTTAATCGGAGCCGCGAGAGTTATACTTTAAAATTCGTCTCGAAGTGGATTTTACCAATTCCATCAATGCAGAATCAATGAAACGATTAATAGATCAATTAATCGAAAGTAATTCCAAAGCCAGAATTATTTATATGATTCTGGACAATGTCAATTATTGCCGCAATAAATAAGTGAAAATAATCTTTCTTTTTTAGCAACCTATTCGCCCAATTTGAATCTTATTGAACGACTTTGGAATTTTTTTCAAGAAAAAAATAACCTATAATAAATATTACGAAAAATTCGACGACTTTCGAGTGGCACGTAAAAATTTCTTCAACAACATCAAAAATTTCAAGGCGCCACTTTGCGTTCCACTCACCGAAAATTTTCATATACAAAAAAACGATTCGTGTTATTTCAAACGTTCCGCTGTTGACCATAAACCGGCAGACGGAGTACTGATAAAGTAAATTTCTTCACCGTCCGGCATGATGTTGAATCCATTTTTCAACATTGCCGGATCATAACGTTTGACCGTTTCGTTGTAATCTGCGTAACCGAAATTGACAAGATTCATATCTTCTTTTGAAACATGACCAGGTGCGTAGGTAATGGTGAAACGGTTTTCCGAAGAACCATGAATCAAATGGGCTGTTCCAACAGCAAGGTCTTTGAGATCGCCGTCTTCGGGACATTCACGATACAATTTCATAACCCTTTCAGTGCCAACGTAACCATATTTCCGTATGAGTGCGTCAATTTCCGGTTGTTCGCCGAACCGCTTCAAACCGGGAGCAATAATCAATAATTCACCACCATCCGCCATCGCTTTTCGTGTACGATAAACCGCTTTGTTGGCAACCCATGTACTATAAAATTCGTCGCCCTGCATTACCGCAACAACTTTTTTCAACGGCGGAACCACCGTAATATTTTGTTTCTGCGACGCTTGAGCAGCGGCAAGATAAGTCGCCACATCGTCTCCGGCGTAAACTCCGGTGTGAACCAGTTCGCCGGAATGATTGTACGCCATAACCACTTGGAAATAAGCGTCGGGTAAATGTCCCAAAAATTCGGTTTCGGCTTTGTTGTAACAGGCACGAAGCGGTGTGGTCAATGTTCCGAGATTGTTTTCAATTCCGCAACACGCCGCCATCAAATGAGATGCACAAATCATCTCCTTACCACCAAGACCAATAAAATAATTTTTGTTGTGATTAGCAAATCCCAACACTTCATGCGGAACAACATGACCAATATTGAGAACAATATCCCATTTTTCGTCAAACAATTTTCGATTGACGGCGACAGGAATTGCCCAATCGGCTTTCCCTTTGGATATTTCCGCAACAAAATCAGCCGGAATTTCGCCAACAATTTTGGAATCAGTACGCCAATTATGTTTCTCGATTTTTTCTTCGGGAACGGAACCGAACATCCAACTGTTTTGTTCCGGCGTATGCGGAACATGTTGACCGAGAGTGGGAATCAATCGGACATCAGCATCTTTGGCAAAAATTTTGTACAACTCTTCGGTAATGTAACCGGCACCGCTGTGAGCGCGGGTAATATCCGGCGGAAGCAGTAAAACCCGTTTGGGATTTCGGCAAATCCGCTGTTTCGCTTCTTCAGCAAATTGTCCGGCAAGATTCAAAATATCTTGTTTCGTTAAAATCTTTTCTTCCTGAAACCAAGTCATAATTAAGTGTTAAAAAAGTAATGAGGTTAAAAAAACTGAAAACAGTAACATCAATAAAACGGCAACATTATTTCGCAACACCGAAGGTATGAACGGTTGTGCTTCGGAATGTTTCACCGGGTTTTAGTACGGTTGTTGGGAATTCGGAATTATTGGGCGAATTGGGAAAATGTTGTGTTTCGAGACAGAAAGCACTATGTTTGGTGTATTGATGTCCAAACGCAGCGGTGGAACCGTTTAAAAAGTTGCCGCTGTAAAATTGGACGCCGGGCTCTGTAGTGTCAATCCGCATGGTTCGACCGCTGTTCGGTTCGACAATTTTCGCACAAAATGTTAATTGTTTCGGTTTCTTTTGATTCAGTACAAAACAATGATCGTAACCTCCGGCAAAATGCGCCCCTTCGACTTGAGCAATCCGTTCACCAATTTTGTGCGGTGTACGAAAATCAAGCGGTGTTCCTTCAACCGGCTTCAACTCTCCCGTCGGAATTAACGTATCATCTGTTGGAAGAAAATGATCGGCGTTGAGTGTCAGAATATGTTCGTGATTGGTGATCGGCTGCAACGAAAAACCGGCAAGATTCCAAAAGGT
>JAIRTV010000651.1 GCA_031254675.1 Planctomycetaceae bacterium
TTAGCGGCAAGTGAAGCGGCAAGAGAGTTGGTTTGGTTGCGAATAGTTGGTTTCAAATCTTGATAAAGTGTATTTTGTTCGATAAAGGGAAGAATTGAAATACACCAATTTTGTCCAAGATAGATTGGGTTGTTAGACCACATATATCCGCCAGCCGGAAAAGCATCATGGGTATCGTGGTAATTGTGACAAGCAAGAGCGGATTGTTTCATGTGGTTGGAACATTGTATTCGTCTTGCTGCTTCGCGTGCTGCCTGAACCGCAGGCAATAGAAGTGCGATTAAAACACCGATAATCGCAATCACCACCAAGAGTTCGACCAACGTAAAACCGAATCGCATAGAATGCGAAAGAGTTGAGAATTTTGCGGGAAAACGCCGAAAAAATGACCACTTTCCACTATCCGTTCTCAACTTTCCACTCCATATAGCCCCCCCCCCCCTGGTTTGCGTAGCTTGTCCAATTTAACATTTGACATTTTGCCAAAAACATTGACAAAATTCCGACCAAACTTCTTTCTAAATTTTCCATTGTCATTCTCCTCGTTTTCTAAGGTTTTACAAAATTGATCGCGAAACGTTTGCCGAAACACAGCAAAATAAACGCAACACGATTGAACTAAGATTCAAAGTTTATACGGAATCAAAAAAAATGTCAAGCGGTATTTTTTACTTTTTAAAAAATTTTTGGTAAATAGTCGTAATCTATTCAGTAGGGAATGTATCGTGAGTTTTTATTTTTTTCTGTGTGTAATGTCTCACAATCACGAATTTTTCCTCTTGACGTTGTTGCCGAAAATTAGGACAATCCGCTGTTTTATTTTGGGGAAGATTCAACAGGTTGGGAAAAAAAAAGATGAAAATAATTCATCGTTATATCATTGGAGAACTTTTGGTAACGTTTCTCGTGGCGTTTATCGCCATGACCACATTGTTGATTATTGGTATTCTTGTCGAAAAAGCGATTGCTAAAAATGTACCTATCATTCCTATCATTCGCATGATTCCTTACGTGGTTGTCGAAACATCTCGCTATTCACTGCCAATGACTCTTTTGCTCGCCGTAACCACGTTTTTTGCCAAAATGTCCGGCAATAACGAAGTGATTGCGTTAAAATCGCTTGGGATTCCGCCTTACGCTTTTCTTTTGCCGGTGATGGCGTTGGGCATTTTTGTGAGTCTTTTCGCCGTCTGGTTGAACGAAATGGCAATCACCTGGGGAAGAACCGGTATCAATACCGTCCTCTATCTCTCCGCCGAAGATATTCTCCTAACACAACTTGAAAGAAATCACTCATTCGAAACTGAATCACAAGATATTACGATTATGGTCAAAGGAGTTGAAAACCGCCGCCTCATTTCGCCAACCATCACCATCAAAAATCCACCCTCAACCATCGAAGCTCACAGCGCCGAACTCAAAATCAATTTTACAACACAGATGTTGACCGTATTATTACACGATGTCAAAGTCGAAGGCGGTGGCGCCAAATACACCGGACATGACCGAATTATTCCAATCGCTTTACCGCAAATTGTTCAGGACACCAACGCCGATCCCAGTATTTCCAATATGGGATTCAAAAAACTCGCCGAAGAATCCAATGCCGTTCAAGACAATATCGATAAACAACGAAGAATTATTGCCGCTCAAAAAGTTTTTGCTGGAGGAATGGGGGCGGTTGATGCTTGGAGCACGCCGAAAATCGTCAAACTAAACCACAGCAATCAAAATTCCATCAAAAGACTAAAACGTGTCGCAGCAGAATATCCACGACGTTGGGCAACCAGTTTTAGTTGTTTCTTTTTCATTTGGCTGGGCGCCCCGTTGGCAATCTGGATGAAAAAAGCAGACATTTTTAGTAGTTTTTTTGCTTGTTTTATTCCTGTTTTGTTATTTTATTATCCTTTACTCATGTACGGATTGATGGGAGCGAAAAACGGAACACTTCCCGCTAATTCGGTTTGGATTGCCAATATCTGTCTCGGAATAATCGGGCTGTGGTTTATGCAACGAATCCACCGCTATTGAAAAAAATCCCAGAACGTGTTGACGCCGCAACCTGTAAACACCAAGAAAATTTTACAAAATTTTGAAATTCTAAGAAAAACGATTACGCCGATTACACCGATTTTGCCGATAATAGAGAGACGTAGGTTTTTCAAAACGAGAGGGTAAGAAAGGATTAAGAATCGTTCCGCTTTGTTCTGTTGCCGAACCAATATGACTTCACTCACCGAAAATCAATTCCCAGCAAACCAGCGAAAGATGTTATTACACATCTTGTTTCTGGGTTTGGTCTTTCTGGCTTTAGTCGGACAAGGATTGGCGCAAACCAAAACAGATAAAAATGAACCGGAAAAAAAAACGCTGCTTTCCTATTTCCAAAATCTCCAAAAGAAGAAACCGACAAATTCTTCCAATTCCTCCGGCAATTCCTTATTGCCTTTTTCGTGGTTTCGCAATAAATCCGAAGCAACAACCGAAACAAATTCTTCTTCCGCCAAACCTACTGTTGTTTCCGAAGCAACAATAGCAACTCCACAAAAAAACGAACCGCAAATTAAAACGTCACCAGAACAAAAAATCGCAAAAACATTGGATGATTTTTCGTCGGACGATTTGAATGTTGCGCCGCTTCCTCCCGACAATCCGTACTACGAACAAAATCGAACACTTATTGCGGCAAAACAGAATACCTATCCCGTTTCGATTTCCGAATCGATAGAACTTCCCGATTTGGACACGGTTCCGTCTTCGGCGCAACCCAATGCACGATTGATTGTGCCGGATTATTCGGAAGAGCCTTTGTTGACGGGTTTATCGTCGTATTCTTTTGACACACGGGATTGGGTAGAATCGTTTCCGGTGGATCATGTCTCGGATTCTTCGTCGCCCAATCAATTCGGTCAATCCGGTTTGCCGAATCAGAAATATCCGGAATATCAAGAATTGCCGGCAAATAAACCGACTCTATCGGCAACTCATGTAGAACAATCGGCGGCGTCGAATATGGCGTCAAATACGGCATCAAATAATATTCCAACCGCACAACAAAATCAGACCGGAATCAATTCAAAACAATGGGATGGGCAAGCGATGCCGATTGCCGAAACGATTGGAGCGGTTGCCAATGAGACGAAAACGGTGAAGTTGGCTTCGATCAGTCGTTCCATGCCGGAAACACAACGCCGTATCGAAAAAGAATTAGAAACAACATTTTCAGGAATTGATTTAACACCGTCTTATGCAACGCGATTGAAATATTGTGAAGTTTATGGTGTTGTGGTGGTTCAATCGAATTTTCCCTTGACGGAGATCAAAGCAATTCTTGAAGAGATCAAGCAGTTGCAGGCAGATTTGAACCTTTACATGGGGATTTCCGCGCCGAAGGAAAAAATTGAACTTTGTTTATTTCGGGACGAAAGAACGTATTTGAAATTTTTGCAAGAAGTGTTCCCGAAAGCTCCGCGTGATCGGCGGGCACTTTATATTAAGATTGACGACAAACCCGGGACATTGCTGGTTCAAAAAACGGACGAATTTGAAATTGATTTACGTCACGAGATGACGCACGCGATTATTCATACGTCAATTGCAACAGTTCCGATTTGGTTGGATGAAGGGCTTGCCAAATATTTTGAAGTTCCGATCAAGGATCGCGCGGAAAAGAATCCGTACATGAAACAGATTCGTTGGAACACAAAATTTGGTGCGGTTCCGTCGTTGAATCGTTTGGAGCGGCTGGAACATATTGGGCAAATGGGAGATCGTGAATATCGTGATTCGTGGGCATGGGTTCATTTTTTGATTCACCATTCGCCGCAATCGCATCGTCTTTTAGCAAGTTATCTTCAACTCTTATCAACTCTTTCGGAAGAAAAACCAAAAAATCATGATTCGGCTGCTGTTCCTCCGATTAGTCTCTATTTGGATGAGGTTGTTGGAGGTTCACGGGAAAAATACCGCGAACACTTCCAAAATCGCGATATACGTGCAAAATAATTCCCAACATTCACAAGGATGATTTTCAAAACGAACAAAAATTTCGGTGTTGGTTTGATATTTTGTGGGATTATTGTTCACGCGAATGATCCAAGATGCGGATACGGATAATGTTTTGCCCGAAACGCAACATTGCTTGATTTTTCGGTTGGTCTCAGTACACTATAAATTCAATGCGAATCTTTTTTCTTCCAGCCTCAAGATTTTAATTAGAAAATGTGTAAACCAGTCAAACACGGTGTTTCTTATTTGGTTGCTCCGTTTGGAACATCCCGCCAACTGTTTCTTGTTGCCGAACCGGAAGAAAATTATCTTTGCAGCGGCGACGACACACAAGGACATGGTCAAACAGTTTCCGATTGGTCTCGTCAGATTCGCAGTTTGCTCGAATCGTGCCAAACCGTTTTGCGTCAAGAACATTTCGACGAACACGCGGCAATTATTGGTCAATTCTTTTTGGCGGATATTGGTAAAAAAGAACTGGTTCGGCAAATTTTTGCGGAATTTTTTCCGAACGAAGCTTATGCCTTAACATTTGTGCCGCAATCGCCGGCAAGCGGTGTGGTGCTTAGTCTGGAACTTTGGGCAATAACGGGTGATTGTTCTGCGACAGTTGCCGTTCAATCTCAGCAACTTGGTTTTGGGGTAACTGCCGAATTTGATCATTTGCGTTGGTATTTTCTTGGTGATGTGCGACCGGATGATCAACCGGTGGGGGCTTACACGCGGTCGTTGAGGGCGTTTCAACGGCTTGCTCAACAGCTGGAACAACATGGATTCCGATCAGAACAAATTGTTCGGACGTGGATTTATCAAGGTCATCTTGTTCTGCCGGAAGGAAAAACGCAACGCTATAAAGAATTGAATCGAGCCAGAACTGATTTTTTCAAAGGGATTTCTTTTCTCAAAGACTATTTGCCGTTGAAAGATAGGGGTGAGGTTTATCCGGCGAGTACGGGTATTGGAGCGGATGATGTTGATGTGGTGATGAGTGCGATTGCGGTGGCGGGTGATGGTAAGGATGTTATGGCGATTCCTTTGGAGAATCCGAACCAAACTTCCGCATTCGATTACGGAACCGTTTATAGCCCGCAAAGCCCGAAATTTTCAAGGGCAATGGCGGTGGTGGTCAAAAATTCTTGTTTGGTATTTGTTTCGGGAACGGCGAGTATTACGGAATCGGAAAGCCGATTTCCGGAAAATCCGGAAAAACAAACAGAACAAACATTGGATAATATTGCTCAGTTAATTGACGGTAAAAATCTTGAGAGGCATGGTATTTTGGGATTTGTTTCTGATTTGAGTCATTTGAAAATTGCTCGTGTTTATGTGAAACGCCCCAATGAATTGGCGGTTATTAAAAAAGTTTGTGATCAACGGCTTGGAATGATTCCGATTCTGTACACGATTGCTGATGTTTGCCGTCCGGAGTTGCTGGTTGAGATCGAAGGCGTTGTGGTTGTGAACCGCTAAAAACAACGCCAAGTGCTCACAAAGCAATAATCTATTGAGCCTTGTAGTTAATAGTTAGTAGTGAATAGTTAAAATTCCGCTTGCGAACTATTCACTATTCACTCATAACTATTAACTATAACGTTAGCCGATTAGCCCTTGTTTTTGGATGGCAATTGGATTCCAAACCGCTCGGCAACACAAATTGCCATCCGAAAAGCAGGGTCAGAATTGCCTTGCGGCAATGCGACCTTTCGGCGAAAGGTCGCCCACCTGAAAAGAAAGATTGCCCACCTGAAAAGAAAGGTTACTCACCAAAAAAGAAAGGTTACTTCCTGAAAAGAAGGCTGACTCCTGTCTTAGGAAAGAGTTAGAGAAAAG
>JAIRTV010000654.1 GCA_031254675.1 Planctomycetaceae bacterium
CAAATCACTCGGCAACACAAATTGCCAGCCGAACACAAGTTCGAGTCGGCTATCGCCGACGCGACCTTTCGGCGAAAGGTCGCCCACCTTTTAGTGAATAGTTGATAGTGAATAGTTGATAGTGAATAGTTGAAATGCCGCTTGCGAACTATTCACTATTCACTCATAACTATTAACTAAAAAGGTGGGCAACCTTTTACCGAAATATTACGAATTTTTTATTGGAGTTTTGGTTTTAATACGGAAATTCCGAGCGGTGGGAAATAGGCATTGATCGAAGCCGGGCGGTTGTGGGAACATTCGCCGGTTGCCTCAACTCCGGGACCGTTCCCCGTGTTGCTACCACCGTAAAATTCCGAGTCACTACTGAAAATCTCCTCGTAATAACACTTGATCGGAACGCCCAACCGCATCCGACGCGGAACCGGCGTAAAATTACAAAGCACCACCAAAAAATCAGGCCATTCTCTCGATTTTCGGATAAACGCAAATGTACTGGCTTCCCAGTTGTGACAGTCAATCCATTCAAACCCAAGTCCATCAAAATCGTTTTCGTACAAAGCGGGTTCGTTTGTGTACATTTTGTTCAGATCGGCAATACAACGTTGCAATCCTTGATGTGGTTCCCATTGAAGCAGATGCCATTGCAAACTTTCATCGAAATTCCATTCGTTCCATTGTCCAAATTCGTCCCCCATAAAAGTCAACTTCTTGCCGGGATGCGTCCACATATAACTGTATAAAAGACGAACATTAGCAAATTTTTGCCACAAATCACCCGGAACCTGATCCAGAATCGAACCCTTACCATGAACCACTTCATCATGTGAAAGCGGTAAAATGAAATTTTCGTGAAACGCATAAATTAAACTAAACGTCAATTCGTCATGGTGAAACTTGCGATGCACCGGATCATGACGCATGTACCGCAAGGTATCGTTCATCCAACCCATATTCCATTTCATCGAAAAACCCAACCCACCACAATAAGTCGGTCGCGAAACACCAGGCCACGCGGTTGATTCTTCAGCAATTGTTAACACATTGGGATATTGAATTCCGATTTGTTCATTGAGTGTTTTGATAAAATCGATTGCTTTTAGATTTTCCCGTCCGCCAAATTCGTTCGGAATCCAATCGCCTGGTTTCCGGCTGTAATCAAGATAAAGCATTGACGCCACCGCATCAACTCGAAGACCATCAATATGATATTTGTCAAGCCAGAAAATGGCGTTTGAGACGAGAAAATTGCGAACTTCGTTGCGTCCGTAATTGAAGATTAGAGTTCCCCAATCGCGATGTTCGCCTTGTTTTGGGTCGGCGTGTTCGTAGAGAGCCGTGCCGTCGAATTGGCGCAATCCGTGACCGTCACGCGGAAAATGCGCCGGAACCCAATCCATAATCACTCCAATTCCGTTCTGATGGCAAAGATCAACAAAATACATGAAATCTTCGGGACTTCCGTAACGGCTTGTTACGGCGAAATACCCGACAATCTGATAACCCCAACTCGCCGAAAGAGGATGTTCCGCCACCGGAAGCAATTCAATATGAGTGTAACCCATTTCCTTAACGTAAGCGACCAATTGATTCGCAGTATCACGGTAAGTCAACCAACGATTCGGATTATCACCGGGGCGCCGCCAAGAACCAAGATGAACCTCATAAACCGACATCGGTTTGTATAACCAATCGTTGTCGTGGTGTTTCCGTTTCTCCAACCAATCAGCATCATTCCATTGATACCGGTTTAGCTCAACCACTTTCGACGCCGTATAAGGCGGCATTTCCGCGTAAAATCCAACCGGATCGGATTTTTCGAAAACCGCATCGCTATTGCGGACAAGATATTTATAGGTTGACCATTCCTGCACGTCTGGAATAAAAACTTCCCAGAAACCGGCGGGAATATGTTTGTGCATTGGATGAACGTTTCCATTCCAATTGTTGAACTCGCCAATCACACTCACCGCAGTCGCATTGGGCGCCCAAACCGCAAAATTAACACCCAAAACACCATCAACCTCACGGAAATGAGCCCCAAGTTTTTCATAACTCCTCCAATGATTGCCCTCACCAAGAAGATGAAGATCAAATTCGGTTAGAAAATTGTGTTGAGAAGAAGAATTGTTGGAATTGAGATTTGGTTCTGTCATCATTGTTTTTCCTTTGAGTAATTTGAAGAACGAGATTGCCGGAAGCGATTATTCTTTTTCCATGTGTTCTGTGTATTCTGTATTCGGTGTTCAATCTGTTAATTGGAAATTTGAACGCGGAAAACACGGATAGCGTGGAATTTTGGGTTTAACCCGGAGGCCAAAGAAGTGGGCGACCGCCAAGCAAATGGAAATGTAAATGATACACTGTTTGCCCGCCATTCTGCCCGCAATTTGTTACCACACGATAACCGTCTTGCAAACTGAAATCTTGAACCAATTGGCGGAGTACTTTGTAAAGATGTCCCAGCAATGGCGTATCTTCTTCGGTTAATTGGTCTGTTGACGAGATTTCTTTTTTTGGAATCAACAGAATATGTACTGGGGCTTGTGGGTTGACGTCGTGGAATGCCATACAAAGATCGTCTTCGTAAACAATCTGGGCTGGAATTTCCTTATCGATAATTCGTTTAAAAATAGTTTTTTCCGACATGACTCTTCACCTAATCATTGAATTAACAAATTGGTCGTTCTGGAAACAATTTCATTGTTGAATATCATAGTAGAAACGATTGAACTTTTCAAGAGCCTAACAATAATCTTGGTGATTTTGCGGGCAATTGGACATTATATTTGCTCAATCTATTTATTTGGTGTTCACAAACTTGAGTTCATTCTATTTTTCCCAACGTTTACGGACTGGTGTGTGAATTTAGATAAACGAGGGAAGCAATCTTTCGGCGAAATATTGTGTCGGCGATAGCCAACTTGACCCAGATATTTTTTTAGTAATTTCTTCGGCATAGGATAGAAAAAATTCCAAAATCAACCGTGTGGAAAAAACTGATTGCAG
>JAIRTV010000588.1 GCA_031254675.1 Planctomycetaceae bacterium
AACCAACCACCAAATCGGGCAGCATGTAACAAAATAAGCCGCATGTCTTCATGACGAGTTGCCGCATAACAAAGAGAAAATACAATAATCAACGGTATCGCAGAAAAAATCATCGAAACAATAAAATAAAAAAACTCCAAAAATTGCCTGTTTCAAAAAAATATAATATTGCAAAACATACTATTTACGAACATTATTTTTGTTAAACATGGAATTATTCGAGGTTCTCGGATTTCAATTGGTAATTCGTCGTCTTTGAAGAGTTTTGTTCTTTGTTGCGATAAAGATGACCAATATCGCAACATTGGCAATGGTCACAAAATTTCGTTTCGTTTGCTACTCAATCTTGATCTTTGGTCACCGCTTTGCGTGAAAGTTTAATGCGATTCTGTTCATCGACAGAAATCACTTTAACCGGAAAACGATCCCCGATTTTGACATGATTGTGGATATTTTCGATGTATTCGTCGGCAAGCTCGCTAATATGGCAAAGCCCATCGCGTCCGGGTAAAATTTCGATGAACGCTCCGAAATCTTTGATACTTGTTACCTGTCCTTCATAAATTTTGCCGATCTCCACCGAACCCGTAATTCGTGTGACTTCATTGAGAGCTGCTTGCGCGCTGGCTTCGTCCGACGAAGCAATCGACACCGTTCCGTCATTGTCGATTTCGATTAAGGCGCCTGTTCTGTCCTGAATTCCACGAATTGTTTTGCCGCCAGGTCCGATTAAAAGCCCAATCTTATCAGGATCGATTTTTGTTTTGAACAATCGTGGAGCGTAAGTTGAGATTTCTTTGGCGGGTCGCGGAATTGCACTAAGCATTTTGCGAAGAATTTGGATTCTTGCGTCGCGGGATTGAACTAAGGTTGCCTTGATAATATCCAAGCTAATTCCGTCAATTTTGAGATCGAGTTGAATTCCGGTAATACCGTTTTGTGTTCCGGCAATTTTGAAATCCATATCACCGAAGTGATCTTCGTCGCCCATAATATCCGTTAGAAGAACCCAACGTTCATTTTCTTTGACCAACCCGACCGAAATTCCGGCAACAGGATTGGAAATCGGAACGCCCGCCGCCATCAGACCGAGTGTTGCACCGCAAACTGTTGCCATTGAGCTGGAACCATTCGATTCCAAAATATCAGAGACAACCCGAATTGTGTAAGGAAAATCTTCTGGATATGGAATTACCGGTTTGACACTGCGTTCTGCCAAAGCCCCATGACCATATTCGCGCCGACCTGGTCCGCGAATCGGTTTGCATTCGCCAACCGAAAAACTTGGGAAGTTGTAATCCAGCATGAATTTTTTTGAATATTCATCGAATAGACCGTCCACACGTTGTTCATCTCGTGCCGTTCCAAGCGTAATCGTAATCAACGCTTGTGTTTCGCCACGCTGAAACACCGCAGAACCGTGAACTCGCGGCAACACATTGATCTGACATTCGATATCGCGAACATCTTGCATACCTCGACCGTCCGGTCGCGTTCCCGAAAGAATCTGATCCCGAACCACTCGCTCTTCCAGTTCATTCCAAGCTATATCAAAAAGATCCGCATCCCACGATTTGTTGTCTGCGGGAGGATCAAGATCGGAAACTTCATCAACGATGTCATCGGTTTTGACGAATGTTTCACCGACAACAGTAGAAGACAACACGGGGAAAAATTCTTCCCGTGCTTTTGTTTTGAGTGTGGTGCAAGCTTCGTAACGTTCTAATTTACCGACAGTTCGTTTGGCAGTCCAGAAAGCGTCGTAATATTTTTCTTTGAGTGCTTCGTACAGTTTTTCGAACGGGGGTTCGGAGTAAGTCAATCGGGTTGGTTGTACTTTTTCGACTAATTCTAATTGCAGATCGACAATTTCCTGAATATATTGATGTGCTGTTACGAGAGCTTCAAGCATTAGATCTTCCGGCATTTCGCGCGCAAATCCTTCAATCATTAAAATGCTATCGCGATTACCGGAAACGATAAGATCTAATTCGCTTTCTTCGAGTTGTTCGGAAGTTGGAAACGGGACAAATTTCTCGTTGACGTATCCGATCCGAATTGATGCTAAGGGACCGTTGAACGGCAATGGCGAAATCGCAACTGCTGCTGCGGAACCATTCATTGCTAAGATATCGGGATCGACAGTTCGGTCGCAGGCGAGGGTGAAGGATTGAATTTGGACTTCGTTGTAGAATCCTTTGGGAAAAAGAGGGCGCAAGGGGCGGTCGATCAATCGGGAGGTTAGAATTTCTTTGAGACCGGGTCGTCCTTCGCGTTTGATGAAGCCGCCTGGAAATTTTCCGGCGGCGGCGGTTCGTTCCCGATAGTCGCAAGTTAGCGGAAAGAAATCTGTTCCGGGGCGACTGGGTCCGGTGGTTGCGGCACAAAGTAGGACGGTTTCATCGTACCCGATTAAGACGCTTCCTGCTGCTTGTTTGGCGAGTTCGCCGGTTTCGATCCAAAGTAATCCTTTTCCGATTTGTTTTTCAACTCGATGTTTCATTATAATTTAATCTACTTTCTTTGTTGAGAACTTTTTTTTAGTTCAAATTTTTTGTTATGCCGCAACAGGTTTTACACAACATTTTTCTATTTAACGTGTTAATGTGATGAAATTCTGTTAATCGGTTTGGTAAGACAATATTCTCCTAGTTTCCAATTTGTTCTCGCTTGAGAGTGTTGGGCGAGACGCAACATCGACATTGGCAACGGTTTTTTGTAAAAACGTTTTAATCGCTTAGTGATTATCAATACGAGTTGAGTGCGGGTATTGAAAACGGGCAAGCCGAGACCGTTGATATTGGGTTTGGTTTTAATTTATTTTCGAATACCGAGAGCCTGAATGATATCGACGTATCGTTGTGGTTCGCGGTCTTTGAGATAATCGAGAAGTCGGCGTCGGCGGCTTACCATCATCATCAGACCGCGTTGGCTGGAATTATCCCGTTTATTGATTTTGAGATGTTCAGTCAAAAGGTTGATTTTTTTGGTTAGGATAGCGATCTGAACTTCTGATGAACCGGTATCACTTTCTGTGCGTTTGAATTTACCGATTAAATCCTGTTTTTCTTCTTTTGTCAGCAGGGTCATAATTACAATTTTCCTCCAAAACTAAACGATTAAGAAACAAACGAATATGTTATCCGACATACCTCCAATTTCCAAGAGGGTTCAAGTTTATCAGATTGGATTTATTCTGACAACGGGGGGCAATAAAAAGAGCGGTTGAAGTTTCTGCAATAAAAGTCTCTGAATAATTTAGACCTTTTCTCTAACTTTTCTCTAAGACAGGAATATTTTACTTTGATGCTTAATTTTTGTGATTGCTTACATTGTGGGTGATATCCTGAAATGACGGTTTCGACAACTTTTTTGAAAAGTTGGTAAAGTTGGTAATATAATTAGTGGAATTTTCGTTAAAAGCGAAACCTCCTGCGGGCGATCTTAGGTAACCTCTTAACAAAACATCGCCCACCTCGTTTACCGAAATTATACTTTACAGTTACAGAAATAATAATTTACGTCATTTCTTGTAGTATCTTTTAAAAAATATCGCCAACTCTATTATTGTGTTAATAATTTGGGGTTATTTTAAAGTTCCAGAACAAGCGCAGCCATTACATAGTATTCTCAATTTCATCAACATAGTTAAGAATGTTATCGGGAATATCTCCTTGTTGACTGTTTTTCTCCAAAATTGTTCTTAACTTATTACCAGTTTCCGCCTTGATCGCATGCTTCAAAATTTCATTCCGTGTCCGAACAATAACGATCTCGTTTTGTTGTAACGGTATATTAATGGAATTTTCAACGTGTTCAATAATAATACAATTCAAAGAAAAAGTTACACGAAAACAAAATCCATTTACCCCTTTATAAATAATTTTTCTTGGTTTTCCCGGTGATAGTGTTGGGCAATCAATAAGCTCCCAAATATTAGTTTGGGCTTCATCATCCAATAAAAATAGACCTGATTCAGGTGAAATAATTAAAATAATGTTGTATTGTTTATCTATTAGACACAGATTTTTTTGGTAGTCTGACCATAGCTCTGGATACAAATAATCCTTTAATCCATCTCGGCGGGTATAGAGTTTCTCTGAAAAAATCATTCTTTCTGGAATTGATTTCAGAGCATCGGGAAGCCAAAATTGGCGCAATGCAATAATTGGAAATAAAATCATTGCAATAACTATCACTTTTAACATTATCTGATTCTTATTTTTTTCTTTAGTCATTTTATTATTTTGTTCAAGCAATTCCGAACTTTATTCATCTGTAATACCTCGCATAATATACCTAAGTTTCTTACTATACGAAGCATCGTTTGCTATGCCGTGCCGCAAAGAGGTTGATTCAGGATATTCGATTGTTCCATATTCTCCAGCATTCCATCCCGCAATTGTCCAAGCCATTCTTCCTACTACGTGAGTTGAACCTGCTTCATAAAAATATCTTAGGTTTCGGTACATCGCAACAAATAACACGCTTGATGTTAATGATGTATATGGAACGCTATATCCCTTGTCATAAGCGAGTCGGTTGACTAACCCCCACATAAAATAATTTACTTGATCAGTGAAATACACTTTATTATTTATCGTTACTGTTCCATAACAATATTTATTGCCATCGGCAGGAGTAAATGAATCTCTTTCGTGAGCAAACTGATAGATATCCCAAGAATTCATTATAATCAATTTGTCAGTACTTCGCAGATTTTGTGTGAAGGTCTTTTGTTTCTCTTTACCTGCTTGATTCCAAGTATCAATAATTTCTTTCCTGACTTTTTCCATATCTATCTTATACCCACCTAATCCTAATTGTGATTGATAACCACCAACCCCTGAGCGTAAAGAATTTATAATCCAAGGAATACCATAGAATGCGCCCAATGTTATGAGTGGAGCAGCAGAAACTATTACCCCAATACTAGCACCAAGCATACCTGCCAATGCGCCATAATATATACCTGATGCCGTCCAATTAGATGAATATCCTCCAATTCCTGCCCCAATCCCCGCTCCAATTGCAATACTGATACCTACTCCTGCTAGCGATCTTCCACTTGGATCAATCCCATTTACGGGATCAACATGAGTGTACAGATATTTA
>JAIRTV010000590.1 GCA_031254675.1 Planctomycetaceae bacterium
CCGGTCCCCGCGAAATCGGTTTTGACCGTTCTTTTATTTTTGCGGCAACAAATGATCGAGTTCCTACGGTTTATATTGAAGACCAAAAAATTGTGGGGCTCGATCCCGAAGACCCACTACTGGTCGATTACCGGAAAAATTTTGAAGGCGAACCAACCGGCAAAACGCATCCCGATTTGATGTACAAAATGAAACCTTCACACGGTCACGACGACAGTATTCACAACGGCATCGGGCGTATCGGTTTTCAAAAAGGAGGACGAACTGCGTACTGGGTTGACGAAAACATGGCTGAAGTTTTTTCGAACAAGGCTCTTGAATATGTTCAGGATGCGGTCGAAGCCGAGCAGCCGTTTTTTCTCTATTACGCATTGCACCAGCCGCACGCTCCCCGTGTTCCGAATCCACGATTTGCCGGAGCAACACCACTCGGTCCTCGCGGTGATGTCATCGTCGAGATGGACAACCAAGTCGGTGAACTACTACGATTGCTTCGAGAACTCAATGTCGAAGAAAATACGATTATCGTTTTTACCAGCGACAATGGAATGGTTGTTGGAGACGGTTATATTGATCAATCAATCGTACTGAATCAGAAAACAGGTCATACGCCAGGTGGTATTTTTCGCGGCGGAAAATACACTCGCTATGACGGTGGCATGCATATTCCCTTGATTATTCAATGGAAAGGCAATATCAAGCCAGGGGTAAGTAACGCATTGGTTTGCCAAGTGGATTTTCTGGCTTCGTTCGCTGGATTGCTCAATCAGGAGATACCGCGTCATATCGATAGCCAAAATCTGTCAGGAGCTTTTCTGGGACGCACCGAATCAGGACGAAACGACCTTGTTCTGGAAGCGACTTGGAAACTTTCCTACCGTGACCAACGTTGGTTTCTGATTCCTCCACGCAACGCCAGTCCGACTTTGCCGGAGCAAAAAGCGGAGTTGTATGACCTTCAGGAAGATCCCTCTCAAAAAACTAATCTCGCCGAACAGCATCCTGAAATCGTTCGAAAAATGCACGAACGACTTGAAGAAATCGTTCAAACCAAACCGTAGTACGACTTTTTCCCAATACGTATTTAGCAAAAAATAACGCTGGAACTTCGGCTTAACTCCCATTACTTCCGTGTTTCATGTTGTACTTTATCAACCGGAAATTCCCGACAACACCGGAGCGGTTGGTCGCACATGTGTTGCGGTTGGGGCAAGGTTGCATCTTGTCAAACCACTCGGATTTCAATTAGAACATCGCCGACTCGCAAGAGCCGGAATGGATTATTGGAACCACCTCCATTACCAACTCGCCGATAACTGGTACCATTTAACAACCAAACTCACCGGGAACTATTGGTATTTCACCAAAAAAGCGGTAAAATCTTACACCGATGTTTGTTATTCCGCCGATGACATTTTGGTTTTCGGTTGCGAATCACGGGGACTTCCGGCGTTCATTTTGGACGCCGAACCAGAACATTGTGTGCGGATTCCCATGTTGCCGGACGCAAGAAGTCTGAATTTGTCCGTCTGCGTCGGGATCGCTCTTTACGAAGCACAACGACAACAACATATTCACAACGAAAAATTTGAAACAAACAATCAATAACAGAAACATGATGACGAATTGCCCTTTGAGGCAATATTTCAAAACAATATTTCAAAGTAATATCTCAAAACGGCTTAAATATTTGTTTCCAACTGTTACCAAGAATTAGATCGAAAAATGATTATGCAGAATATTATTCAGGAATTGACATGGCGCGGGCTGATTTATCAAACAACCGACGACGCCCATCTCGCCACGTGGTTAATGGAAAAACCACGAACAATTTACGCCGGTTTTGATCCGACTGCCGATAGTTTGCACGTGGGACATCTTGTTGCGTTAATGAATTTGCGGCGTTTCCAACAATTTGGGCATCGCCCAATCGCCTTGGCAGGCGGCGCCACCGGAACAATCGGCGACCCAAGCGGAAAAAGTGAAGAACGGAAACTAATCACCAAAGAACAAGTTGAATTTAATATCAAAGGAATCGAACGCCAAATCCGTAAATTTTTACGTTTTGATCATTCGCCAACCGGTGCGTTGCTGGTCAACAACGCCGATTGGTTTTCGCAATTCTCGTACATTGATTTTCTTCGCGAAGTCGGTAAACATTTTCCCGTGAATATGATGCTTGCCAAAGATTCGGTGAAAATGCGTCTCGAAAATTCGGAATCCGGTTTGAGTTTTACGGAATTTAGTTACATGCTGATGCAAAGTTATGATTTTGTGCATCTTTACAAAACATACAACTGCGAAATGCAAATTGGCGGAAGTGATCAGTGGGGCAATATTACATTGGGTTGTGAATTTGGACGGCGAATCGGTGTTCTTCCGAAACACGGGCAACTACACGGTTTGACAAGTCCGCTTTTAATCAAAAGCGACGGCAAAAAAATGGGGAAAACCGAATCAGGAACCTTATGGCTCGACCCCGCAAAAACATCACCGTATCAATTTTATCAATATTGGATCAATCTTGACGATTCCGATGTAGAACGAACTTTGAAAATATTCACCGACTTAACCGCATCGGAAATGGAAACAATTTTAGCAACACATCGTTCCGCCCCTGAAAAACGAATTGCTCAAAAACGTCTTGCGGATGAATTAACGCAATTAGTTCACGGTGAATCGGGGTTGGAGGCGGCAAAAAAAGCCACCGAAATTTTTTTCGGCGGCGAAATTGCCGAACTGGACGACGCACAACTTGGTTCTATTTTCGCGGATGTGCCGAGTAAAGAATTGCCGCGCGACCGGCTTGACAAGAATTTAACACTTATTGATGTTCTTGTTGAATCCGGTCTTGCCGTTTCAAAAAGTGAGGCTCGGCGAACGGTTCAGCAGGGCGGAGCGTACATTAACAACCGCCAAATCAAAGATACCGAAACAATAATAAGTACCGAACATCTTGCCGGTGAAAGTATTATGGTTCTCCGTACCGGAAAGAAAAAATATGCTCTTTTACGTTTTAAATAATTGAGCAACCATGTTCAAAAAATTTCATTGAGCTGCGGTAACATTTCACCAACGAACAGAAGGCAATCTCTTTTTTGTTTGATTTATTATGCCCTATTCAAATTTAACTTTAGTGCAATTGACACGTTATTTACATCTTCCTGAGTCTCAAGTTCGGAAGTTGGTTGATCGTGGAGTGATACCGAGTCGTCGGGTGAATGGTGAGTTGATTTTTTCGCGGGAGGAGGTTCATCGTTGGCTTGAGAAACAGATTGGAATTTCGGACGAATCGGAATTAGGATTGGTGGAGGCGGCGTTGGATCGTTCGGTTCAGGCTGGCGGAAAGGAGGAATTAGTTACGATATCGGAATTGATTCCGGCAGGAGCCATTGCCGTGCCGCTCATAGCAAAAACACGCGATTCGGTAATTCGCTCGATGACGGAGTTGGCGGTTGGCACGGGATTATTGTGGGATGGAACAGCAATGGCGGAAGCAGTAAAAGAACGGGAAGAATTACATTCGACGGCGTTGGAAAGTGGTGTAGCGTTATTACATTCGCGGCGTCCATTGCCGGGAATTTTGGGCGATACTTTTATTGTGTTGGGAAAATTATCAAAAGGGATTCCATTCGGCGGCGGATTCAATAACTTGACGGATATTTTTTTTCTGATATGCTCAATGGAAGATCGTATCCATTTACGAATTCTAACTCGGTTGAGCCGGTTATTAACGTATCCCGATTTTTTAGTAAAATTACGCGAATCGGAAAACGAACATGTTATTCGGGAATTACTGAAAATAACAGAGTTAGTAATTGTATCTAAAATATAGGGCGATTAGCTCAGTTGGTTAGAGCGTCTGGTTTACACCCAGAAGGTCGGCGGTTCGAACCCGTCATCGCCCAATTTTTCTTTTTGCCCCGTCAGGGTTGCATTTTAGCAATGACAAGAAACAGCCTTTTCTGCTGATAAGGAATTTCCTCTTGCGATATTTTGCCCGTCAGTGTAAGATGGCGTTTATGAAACGTCCAGTCCGATTTTTTAATACTACGGGACCTTGCACTCCTGACAAGCATTATATGCTTCCGCCCGCAGACCGTTTACAGGGGGCGCAACTACACCGTTATGTCAAAGACGAACTCTATTGGTCGCTTCACGCTCCGCGGCAAACCGGCAAGACAACTTTCCTGCAAAACTGGGCGAAGGAATTGAACGCAACCGGTAAATATACTGCGTGCTATATAACGATTGAAACAGGACAAAGTGCATCGCTTGAGATGGGACTCCCTGCAATTTGTGATGTTATTAAAGAAACCGCAGAAAAACAACATTTACCTATTCCTGAACACAAAACCAGCAATCCATTGCAATGTTTGAATTCACTTTTGACCGATTGGGCAGTTAAGACCGCTCCGAAACCACTTGTTGTGTTGTTTGATGAGGTTGATGTTCTCGAAGGCGAAACGATGATTTCATTCCTTCGACAACTTCGTAGCGGTTTTGCTGATCGCGGTGTTGGCAAGTTTCCGGTTTCGATTACTCTTGTCGGACTTCGTGACTTGAAGGATTATCTTGTTGCTTCTGTTGACGGAAGACAACCAAATCCCGGTTCTCCGTTCAATATTCGACAGGATTCTGTCTCTATCAGTAATTTTACGAAGGAAAATATTGCGCAACTGTTTTCCCAACGGACAGAGGAAACGGGACAACAAATCGAACCGGCGGCACTTGACTACATCTGGGAACAATCACAAGGACAACCTTGGATTGTAAATAATCTGTTTATGCGGGCGACAATGCAGATTCTTGATGTTGACAATTATGACACAGTAACATTGGCACACATTCAGAAAGCGCGGGAATTAATTATTCAGGCGAGAGAAACGCATTTGGAGTCGGTTGCGTTTCGTCTTGAATTGCCGCGTGTTCGCAGAGTTGTCGAAAAATTGCTGACCGGCGAAGTTGATATGCAACTTGCCCAAAGCGATGATTTTCGCTTGTGCCTTGACCTCGGATTAGTCACGGACAACAACGGTGTGATGAGTATTGCCAATCCGATTTACAAGGAAGTGTTGGCAAGAGATTTTTCGTACGGGGCGCAGATAATGATACAGCCGCCGACATTTCGCTGGCAAAAGCCGGATGGAACGCTGGATATGAACTCCTTGCTGAAAGAGTTTCAAAAATTCTGGCGGAAACATTCGGAGGTATGGGAGAGCAAGTCGGATTACACTGAAGCGTTTCCGCACCTGTTGTTGATGGCTTTTTTACAGCGTATCACCAACGGCGAAGGACACTTTGACAGAGAATACGCCGCTGGTCGCGGACGAATGGATTTATTGATCGAATACAAAGGAACGCAACATATTCTTGAAATCAAACTAATTAGGGACTACGATAAGCCGGAAGAAATCCGTGAAGAAGGAATTGAGCAGATACTTTCGTATCGGGACAAAGTAGGTAAAAACGTACCGTGTTATTTGCTGATTTTTGACCGGCGGAGCGAAGGTAAAAAACTGCTTTGGGAGGAACGGATAACGTGGAACGTCGATGGTGAGGTTACTGTGGTGGGTTGCTGAAAGAACGTTAATCCGAAATTCCAACGTTAAATTTTGTGTCCCTATGATGTCTCAAAGCAACCGTTCACGTTATTTTATGTGTGCGCGCACGTTAATGCGATTTTTTAGGAATTGTATTATATTTGTGGATTGTTGAGAACAGGTTTGCAATATTGTCCAAAAGCGTTTCCAGAATTGATTTTCTTTTTCGCTTCTTGTTCCCTGAGCTGCAAGACCAAATTATCCGTTTTTTGGAAAAGTGCAAGTTTTACGCTTGTGACAAGTTTGTTTCAGAAATCGCCAGTCTCCGCCAAAGAAACTCGCCGCTCGCATCAAATAATTGCCTCGACAAAGTCGAAACCGATGACAAAGAAGAACTCAAAAAACTCATGACTTCAAAGTTTCAATACACACCAAAAAAAGATAATTATTGGCGTTGTAAAGTGATAAACAAATGATCAATTTATTTTCATGTCATGTTTTCGTTCTTTGATTTTTTGTACTAATATCTCCAAGAAATACCGCTCGTTCCGGCTCCGGCGGAAGTACTGCCGTCGCGATCTAAATAAATATCGCCGTTGTATTCGAGGAAGAATAACATGTTTCGGCGTTTGGTCAGGAACCAATTCATACCGACATTGAATCCCCACTCAAAACGTCCCAGATGAGCACCACCGCCAATAACATTGGTTTTGATGCCGGTTCCTTCGAGTGCCGGATAATAAATGTTCGTTATTGGGCGAGTGTCTCCGAAATTCCAACCGAGTTGGCTTCCGGCGTGGAAATCAATTTGCCGCCAGTTTTTCATCGCTTCCATTCCGGCACGTGTAATGAATTTCGTCAATTCGGAACGTTGATATCGGCGATATTCGTTTGATTTTTCCCAATCCAGCGAACGTTCCGTCGAACCGCCGATTCGCGACACTTCCAAATCAGCACCGGCAAAAAGCCGAACATTCCAATTCCGTCGGCTTTGGAATCGCCGTCCAATTTCGAAATTCAAATCGAAAGTGTTCCCGTCGTAATTGGAACCATAACGATAACCGTTGTTTGTTCGGATCAAATTATTGTTTTGCCAACCGCCACCAATATATGTTCGAATATCCAAATCGGAACGAAAAACTTGACCGTAATACAAACCAAGATAATAATCTTCGTTTTTCACTTGGTCGGAATAGTTTGACAGTTTCCCCTCTTCACGTCCGAACAATAATCCAAAAGAACGTGTACAATTTGAAATAAACGATAAACCGGCTTGCACGCCGTAAGATTGTAAATTGAAACCTTCTTTGAAATAAGTGCTTTCAAAATCGTCACCGCGCCCGACAAACGTCATCCACGCAGCACGTTGTGGACGGTGTGCTGCTTGTCCTCTTGATTGCATTGATGTTGAAACGGATTCTTGCGAGGGATGTTCCAGACATTCGCTTAACCATTCTCTTGTGATTTGTTGGTAAGCGGTTCGATACATTTTTGTTTGCGCCAACATCAACGATGTTGCAACAATATCGCTTAACGGACGCGGTTCACGACGAATATAACCGCTGACAGTTACGAAATTGGGACGATCATAATCCAGTTCAAAATCGAAAAACGCACTGGAGGAATTATCGACACCGGCAAAACGTCCGTGCAACGACGACCAATAATTCAACACGCTCCAATTTTCGAAACTATTTAATTGCTCTTTTGAAAGAAGAGGAACCGGTTTGAACAAGACATTCTCGCCGATATGAATATCGTTTTTCACCGTCAACATGTCTGATTCCGATTCTGTTGCGCCAAACCGCCAGTAATAATGCGAATCGTCGATAAAGCTAACAACATTATTAACAGTTCCGTTTCCGCCGAAACCGGCAAGTTCTCGTACCCAAACGCGGCTGTCAAGCGAACCGTCCACAAGAAGAACTCCTTCCTGAACATCGGTGTCTCCGGTGTAGGTGTTTCGATTATTGAGAACAGAAACAGAATCATAACCCGTTTTAATAACTCTTCCGGTTCCGGTAATCGGTGTTGTCATTCCTTGTGACCAGGAGTCGTCATCTTGACGGATTCTCGTGAAATCAAGATTCAGTATTGTATTTGTATTAGCAAGATGAATTTCTTTGGAGCCGGAAGTTGCTTGTTCGTGTGTGAGTTTCAATGTTCCGGCTTCGACATTTGTTGCGCCGGTATAGGAATTTTTCGTAGCGAGAACCAATGTTCCGAGTCCTTTTTTCGTCAACGTTTTACCGTCCCATTCGGTGGGGTCAAAAGTTCCTTTTACATCTTTCAGTTCAACGCCGAGCGTAAATTGACTATCGGGATTGGTCAGAGTGAAATTTCCGTGCGCTTCTTCGTGAGCGTTCCAACGTAATGATTGACCTACCGATAATTCCTGTGCATCTGCCGATTTTGTAATACCAAGAAACAGATAATCAACATCGGGTTCTTCACCACCAACCAGAATCTCTTTAAAATTATCGTTAATTGGTGTATCGGATTTGATGAGAAGATTGAGAGAATCGTTTATTCCAATTCCCGTAACATTCAGTACGGAATTTTCGCCAAGCGAAACACTTCCGGCGTGAATGGAATTGTTACCAATAACAACGTCTAATGTTCCGTCAATCGTCAAGTTTTCTTTTACATCAATTGTTGCGCGGGGTTGCAGAGACAGTACGGCGTTTTGATCGACAATCATATTGGTGTTGGTGGTTAGTTGCGTTGTCGCCGAACCCCAACCGCCTACTTGTAACGTTCCGGCTTTGACCAAAATATCACCGCTAAACTTATATTGAAGTCCACCAAGCGCTTGTAAACCACGACCGTTTTTAGTAAATTGTTTTCCGTTCAGAATTGTTCCGTTGAAAGCGGGTGAAAAACCGAGTTTGTCTTGGTTGATTAACAAATTGTAACCTCGCATATCGACAATTCCGTTTCCTTGCAACGAACTAATTGATCGATTGGCATGACCCGCCTGATATTGACCACCGGAATAAACGATTAAATCGGTTCCCGATGAAATATTACCAACAACAATTCCGCTTTCGATTTGTGTTGTTCCGGTGTAATAATTATCGCCGTTCAAAATTAACGTTCCGGTATTTTTTTTCACCAAATTTCCGTAACCTTGTAATGTTCCATCGAAAACATCTTCATCGATGTTGTTGACCGCGAAATTGTAATTGCTTGCCAGTTCAATAGTTCCATTACCCAAAATTGCGGTAACTTGCCGATTCGCATTGCCGGTACGATAAAAAGCATCCGTCGCAACAGTCAACACCGTATCTGTTGGAATATTGTTGACCAGAGTTCCTTCTTCAACAGTTGTTGCTCCAGTCCACGCTGTT
The DNA here is from genome assembly GCA_031254675.1 of Planctomycetaceae bacterium. Lineage (GTDB taxonomy): Bacteria > Planctomycetota > Planctomycetia > Pirellulales > Thermoguttaceae > WRKP01. The sequence goes on from JAIRTV010000590.1 coordinate 8,894, forward strand.
TGCGTATTGATGGTCATTGTCGCGGAACCGGTTTTGACGAAATGACTTTTTGTATCATTAGCATTGTAATACGGATCGGTTGGATCAATATTTCCGTGCGCAATTCCATTTGTTCCTGTTATGGTTAAATCTTCTAAGGCGTCAAAAGTTGCTGTTGAACCGCCGTCGATTATGATTTTCTGATTGAAGTCGTCAACAAGGTTTCGGTTTTGCAACGTTCCGCCGCCTCGTTTGAACCAAACACCACCGGTTCCAAGATTGCCGGGCGTGTCTTCGTTCAAGTCGGAATAAGAAAGTGTTCCGCCGTAAATGGACGTTCCACCGGTGTAAGTTGATTTTCCGCGCAAAAACGTTATTGTTCCGATTTCTGATTTGGCAAGGATTCCTTGACCTCTAATTCCTTTCTGGTAATCTCCGTCAAAAGCCAATTCCAAAATACCGGTTCCGTTGCTATCTTGTTTCACTTCAACACGTTGTTCGTCAACAGCATCATCTGTTCCGGTGGCTTTGGCATATTTTAATTTGAGAGTTCCGTCGATAACGGTTGTTGTTCCGGTGTAAGCGTTTGAACATGCTAAAACTGCCGTTCCTTTGTCCGTTTTGAAAAGACTACCGTTACCGAAAATATATCGGTCATAAACTTGATCTTTTTCCTGACGGTGTTCATCTTGGTCCGTAGCAAAATCAAGATATAACTCGCTTGATGCGTCTTCCAAATTAACGCTTTCCGTTTGTCCTGTTGCGTGAACATCAAGAAGATGCAATGCACTGAACTCATTAACCCATGTTTTTCCTGTATAATCGGAAAAACGTTTTATGATTTCATCCGATTGACTGTTACTGGTATTAGCAACTTGTCCGGTCGGCTCGTCGTCATTAGAACCTCGTACGAAAACGCTGGTGTTTGCCAAAACTTCAACATCGCCTTCACCGGTAATGATTCGGTCGTAGGGATTTTCTTTACGTGAATCATCTACGTTAAATTGCAAAGCGGAATCTTTTACAATAGCGACTTCACTTGTTTTTCCTGTTGAATTGACCTTGGCGATTCGAAGTTTTCCGCCGTTGACTAACGTTTTTCCAGTGTAACTGGAATTGTCGGCGGTTAAATAAAGAATTTCCGTACTATCGAGGATTTTCGAACTTTGGTTGTTTGGCGTGGTTTCTGGAAAAGTATAAGAATATTGCCCACCCAATTCGAGATTGCCGGATCCTGTAATCGTATTGTCCACTGTTGCAATAAACTGATAAGTTGAAGGATCAGTAGGATCATACGGTTGTAATATAGTTGGATCATTAGGGAATGATGATGCATCATCACGAACAGCACGTGCCAGATGAAATTGTAACAAGGAGTCTTCATTCGCAATGTTAATTGTTCCCGTTCCGAAAGGACGAAACGTAATCGTTTCTGTATCCGTCACTTCGAAAACATGACGCCCAACAAGTGTTCCGGCGTTAATTTCTGTACCGCCGGAGTAAGTATTATCGACGTTGGCAAAAATTTGAGTACCGATTCCATTTTTGATAACCTGAGCATCGGTTTCGTCGATTTGACTGATTTGACCGGAAAAAACATATTCGCTACCGGCATCGGTGTTAATGTACAATTTATAATCGCGTAACTCAACTCTTGCTGGATCGAGTGAATCGTCTTCTAGATATTGGTCGTCAATTCCGATTCGCCTGTCACTTAATCCGGCAATACTTCGGTCAGCGTCATCTGTATCATAAACAGCTCCTTTGAATACCGTTAAAACACCTTGTCCGATATTTTTTTGTAATGTTCCTTTCAAAACGGTTGTATCTGCGTTTCCGTTTACTGTTCCGTAAATGGTGAGTATATTATCGTTATCTTTTAATATTTTTGTTCTGGCTTCGGTGGAGATGTCATTGAAAAAAAGATCAGTAGTCGGATTTGTCGCAAAGGTTAATTCTGCGGTATTTCGCAGAGAAAGTCCTCCAGTTCCAACGCCGCCGGTATTTCCCAATGTTAAG
>JAIRTV010000021.1 GCA_031254675.1 Planctomycetaceae bacterium
CATTGAACATACTACGCCGTTGCTCTTCGGTTAATTGGTCAAACATCTCGAAAAAACGCGATAACCGGAAATTAGGCAAAAGTCTTCGAATTGTTTCACGGACAATTTTGTGCGGACTATTAGCGAATTGCAAAATTCGAAAATTGGCATTTGGAATATTGCGTTTCGTGAGTAAAGTCAATGCTTCCGCCTGAATATTCGGATCAGCATCGCCACCGGCATCCCAAATGAATTGATCAATTTGATCTCCTGAAAATTGCGCTAATGCCGTCAACGCTTTCAATCGTCCCTGACTCTTACCGCGATGAAATAAACCAAGGAGTTTTAATTGGACTTCGCTTTGAGAAAGACCCGCATGTTGAACAAAGATTGCTAAACCGGCTTGAGTCTGTTCGTCGAGTTGATCAAGAAGGCTGGCAAACGAAACAAGCCATTCAATCGGATAAACAGTAGCAAGATTGGCTTTCAACGCAACAGAAATCGGTTCCGTAATATTTCTAAGAAAATAAACAATAAACGGTAAATCCGAACGTTTCGAAAAAGCGGCTAAAACGATCGGAGGCGGATTGGGGTGATCGAAACAATGGACAAGAAAACGGAAAACATACGGTTCTTGCCTGGAAATTAGAAAACGATGGGTTACGCCATAAAGAATTGACGTGGGAATATAAAAAAGTTTTGTCAAGGAGCTGTGTTTATCGGTCATAAACGCATAAAGTCGCAGAAAAACGACCAAAAATAAATCGGGATCGTTGCGGTGAAAATCCTTCAACCCCCGAAGTAAAACCGTCACGATTTCCGATAAAATCGTTTCGTGAAAACGCCGCCGATGTTTACGTTCCTCCAACGCCTGAACATATTTCTCAAGCAGTTTCAAAATTCCTTCCGATAACGAATTACTTTCTTCTTCTGTTTTATCTTGATTTAGAAACGTTAATAACATTGACGGCAACAGTTCAAAATACCGTTGCGTGTAAATGATCCGAAAAGCATTCCGCGCAAGATAAGGATCGTCGCTTGCAATGGCAACTCGTAACGCCGAAAAGATTTTATCGCGATGGATATTGAAAAGGTGAACCATGGTTTCGTCCGTCGGTTCGAATTGATCAATGAGTTTCAGGAGAATTTTCATGCCCGAAACGGCAATCAATTGGTTGCCGGCAGAACGCCGAACCTCTTCCGACGACGAATTTAACGCCTTTTCCAATAATGGAATCGCCGCATTATTTTTCGATTGGGCTAAAATCTGAGTGGTAATATTGACGCCAATCATCGTAGATCGTTAAAAATCAATAAGGAATGTCATTGTGAAAACAATAATAGATCACAGCAATTGTTTCAAGATTTGAAAAGAGCCATCCTGATCAATCTTCGCAAAGATAATCCAAAAGGTAATCTATCAGTGGAATTTTTTTGTAAAGCATGTTTTTTTACTATCTAACCTTTACTTTAACAAAGGAAAATTCCCCATGAAAGGTGTTAATTTTATCGAAATGATTTGCATGTTGCAAGAGTATTAGCGAGTTTGACCTAGATGATTGTGATGAACCATAAGTATCATCTAGACTAATTGTATTAAAAGGATTTATAGTTAAATTTTATTCAATTTCTTTATCAAGCGTCTCCAAATCGCCCAAAAACTAATTTTAGTATGTCTCAGCTGTTTTGCAAAAAGCGCCGCTAAAAAAATCTGAATTACAATGTTGAGTTTCTGTACTTTTAGGAAAGTGCCGTTTCTTGGAAAGTGTAGTTATAATATATATCATACACTTTTTAATATCTATCATAATTTTTTCTGTTGACAAAAGAAAAATGTGAATTAAACTTATGTGTAATAATTCAGTTGAATTTTATTTTTTGTATCAAAACAATAATTGATAACAACTATTTTAAGATATGTTAATTATGCCAATTTTGCTAATTTAATTATGTTTTGTTAAAAGAGACAACTTCATTTCAACCCTTAACCCCAAATCATGATTTTATGAATTTGTTCCATTTCATTAAAATTTTATTACTTTTATTGTTTCCATTATTATTTGCGATGAATGGTTGCGGTAACAAGATAAAACTCAGCGGCAAAGTTGCCTACTCGGACGGTGAACCGCTTAAAACCGGAATCATTATGTTTTCGAAACAAGATTTTCTGGCAAGAGCAAATATTCGTGCAGATGGTAGTTACGATGTCGGTTCTCTTTCGTCGAAAGATGGTTTGCCACCGGGAAAGTATAAGGTGTTCATCACCGGAGCCATTGAAACAATTATTGCAACCGAAAATACGCTCAGCACTCAAAAAAACGCTATGGGCGAAGCAACTCCCGAAAAAGAAAGTTTCAAATCACTTATCGCTGCAAAATATACTGCCGAAGAAACAACACCGCTCGAAATTGAAGTTCCTGGTGAAAATGTGTACAATATTACTGTTGAACGCCCATGAAACTTTGTATGTTCCTCCCGTTTGAACCTGACCGGCGTTGGAAAATAGCGCAACAAGCCGGCGTAACCTGTGCCGTTGTCAAACTCGCACCGGAATTGACTCGCCGCGAACCTCCCTCCAATCTTGAAACGTTACGCGAAGCAAAACAACGTTTCAATAATGCCGGTTTTGAATTATTCGGTCTCGAAGGCGATCAATTCGATATGACCCGAATCAAACTCGGTCTCGAAGGACGTGATCATGATATAGAAACTTATCGGAACATGTTACGCAATATGGGCGAACTCGGTATCCCATTTTTGTGCTATAATTTCATGGTCGGCGTTGGATGGTTTCGTAACCGTACAACAATTCACGAACGCGGCGGCGCATTCACTTGCGGATTTGAACTTGACGAAATATTGAAAAAAGAAGATTGTGAACGAAAAATCGAAAGCAACTCCGTTTGGGAACATTATCAATATTTTTTGGAACGAATTTTGCCTGTTGCGGAAAAATCCGGTGTTCGGTTGGGATTGCATCCCGATGATCCGCCGATTCCATCGTTAAAAGGTTACGGTCGTATTTTTTATAACGCCAATGGTGTACGGAAAGCCTTAAATTTATCGTCAAGCCGTTCACACGGTCTTACATTTTGTCAAGCCAATTATCTGGCAATGGGCGAAAACGTAACAGCGTTGATTCGCGAATGGAAAGACCGAATCGGATTCGTTCATTTTCGTGATATTAAAGGCACCGCGAATTCATTTGTTGAAACATTTCACGACAACGGACCGCACGATATGGCAGAATTGATTCGTGTTTACCGCGAAAACGGACTCCATTGTCCCGTCCGAACGGATCACGCCCCAAGTATGGACGGCGAAGGGGAAGCAACTGGTTACGAAATTCTTGGACATCTGTTCGCTCTCGGCTACTTAAAAGGATTACTCGATTATGATCAAAAAAATGTTCCAAAATAAAATCGCATTGATTACCGGTGGAAGCCGAGGAATTGGCGCCGCTGTTGCTGTTGAATTAGCGTTACACGGCGCAACGGTTATTGTTAATTACCGACAAGCAAAAGATGCCGCCGAACATGTTTGTCAGACAATTACGGAACAACATGGTACGGCTTTTTCCTGCAAAGCGGATATTTCAGTTGTTTCGGAAATTGAATCAATGTTTGATTTTATCGAAACAGAATATGGTACGGTTAGTATTTTAATTAACAACGCCGGTTTGGAAATTCGTCATCCTTCAACAGAATATACTGAAGAAATTTTTGATCGAATATTGGACACCAATCTCAAAGGAGCGTTTTTTTGTGCGCGTCGTGCCTTGTTGACCATGCAAGCCGCCGGTTGGGGACGTATCATCAATATTTCGTCCGTTCACGAAATCCGACCAACCGGAAATCGCAGTCCGTACAGTATTAGCAAAGCCGGACTGGAAATGATGACACGAGAATTCGCTTTTGAATTTAGTCGTTACGGAATTACCGTCAATACTGTTGTTCCGGGAGCGATTCGAACGGATATGAACAAAGGGGTTTTATCTGATCCAGTGTACGAAAAACGTGTTGTCGATCTGATTCCCGCCCGATGGATTGGCGAAACAAACGATGTCGCTCCTATTATCCGATTCCTTGCTTCCGAAGAAGCACGTTATATTAACGGAGCATCGATTGCCGTTGACGGCGGTTTGATGCTTTAATATTTGTATAAAAAATAATTGAACATGGGAATTGACGAGGTTGGCGATTAACCATTTTTTTGTTGCAATTTATAAACTACAATTCACAAACAACAATGATCCATTCAAACGAAACAATTTTACCTGATTTTGAAACAATTTCCAATGAAATCGAACACGAATTTGAGCGGGATATGAATCTTTGGTATCCTCGAACATTCGATCCGCGTGGCGGTTTTCATACGGCGTTTGGGCGTGATTGGAACTTGATCCCTTATGAAACAAAAGGAATTGTTCATCAATCTCGAATGATTTGGACAGCATCTGAAGTTGTCCGACATCGCCCCGCATGGACAGAAAAACTATTGCCGCTTATCCGACATGGTACAAAATTTTTGCACGAAAAAATGTGGGACGCAAAATGGGGCGGTTTCTTTTGGGAAATCAAAGAAGACGGAACTCCCATTGAAGAAAATGCTTTTATGAAACACGCTTACGGTATGGCGTTTGCCATTTACGGATTGGCGGCGGCATATCGTGTTACAAAAAACGAAAACGATAAGAATCTTGCCCAAGAAACATTTTTTTGGTTGGATCGCCACGCTCACGATTCACGTTACGGTGGTTATTATGAAGAGTATTATCGTAATGGTGTTCTGATGACGGAACCAACAAAAGAATATCCCGAAATCATACAAGGAAAAGTGCGAGAACCACTTGGTTGCAAGTCAATGAATTCTCATATTCATCTTCTGGAAGCCTTGACTGTTCTGTACGAAATTTGGCAAGACGAAACACTTCGCGTCCGATTGGAAGAATTGGTACAAATAATAAAAAATCGTATTATTACGTGGCCTGGCGCAATGCGTCAATTTTTCAAAGCAGACTGGACTCCGGCAGCAACTTATGTTTCCTTTGGACACGATGTTGAAACGGCGTATCTGTTGACCGAAACCGCCGCCGCATTGGAACGCCCCAATGATACAGAAATCTGGCGTATCGGAAAATCGTTGGTTGATCATTCGCTCCAATATGGCTGGGACAAAAAATATGGCGGTTTTTATTACGACGGAGCCACATTTGGAAAGCCGGCAGTTTTAAGCAAATTCTGGTGGGTTCAAGCGGAAGGACTCAATACGCTTCTTTTAATGCACGATAAATTCGGTTCCGATGAAATCAATTATTACCGGTATTTCATTGAGCAATGGAATTTTATTCGTGATTATATTATTGATACGGAATACGGTGGCTGGTTTGCAGTTACGGAAGCGGACGGTTCCAATCCACAAGGTTTGAGTAAAATCTTGAATGTCCAGCCGGAAGGTTTGGAAAAATCACATTTGTGGAAAGCCTCTTATCACGAAGTTCGGGCGTTACTCAATGTTGCACGACGCCTCGAAAATCTGAAAATTTCGCAACACCTCTAATTGTGCATGAGCAGGAAACATTGTGAAATAAAAATTGAGTTTCTGAAATTGTCATGTGAAAATTGCATAAAGGAACTTCTAAAAACCTAGTTTTTTACCCGAAAAATATTTGCAAGTCTTTATTTTTCAAGGACAATATTTTTAAGAAGCAAGGTTTTTAGAAGTTCCCATAAAATATTTTTTTGATCAGGATTATCTGTAATATATTCAGTGGAATTTTCATTAAAAATGAACAACTCCAAGATGAGCAACCTTTCGGCGAAACATCACCCACCGGTGGGTACAACAGAAAAAAATAAATTTTATGAAATGATAATTAAATGACTACCGGAAAATTTTGCGCAAAGTTGCATTTAATTTACAAAAAATTGTACTTGACGGAATGAACACAATGAACGATACTTTAAAATGTCATTTTTAAATAACAATTAAAAATGAAGTAACTTGATTTTACAGAAAATCACATCCCATAAAACCGGATTGATAAAATCCATCAAATCAAATGGATAACCTTACGGAAAATAAATGTTCGTTGTGTCATTTTGCGGTATGCTCAAAATATCTAAATGTAGGTAGATTCAACATTTCGCATCGTGGCAAACTTCAATTTCTCAATTTAATAAAGGAGATAATTACCATGTCAATTTCGATTTCAAGCCTCATGTTAAAATGGAAAGACGGGGGGGGGGGGGGATAGCTGGAGAGAAGAGTCAAAGACGGAGCGTATAAAAAATTGGTTTTTCTACGGTTTTCCTGCAAAATTCTTATCTCACGTCTACTCGTCACGGTTTGGCTTTACGTTGGTCGAACTTCTTGTTGTGATTGCGATTATCGGCGTGTTAATCGCTCTTCTGCTACCGGCAGTTCAAGCTGCCCGTGAAGCGGCGCATCGATCACAATGCTCCAACAACTTTAAGCAAATTGGTATTGCGTTACACAATTACCATGATGTTCACGATTCATTTCCTGCTTCGGGAAATAAATTTGGCAACTATAATCAAAGTGATATGGTTGCTCAGACATCAACTCATTGGAGCGGCGGTTACGGCGGTCACTATATGAATGCGACAACGGCTTTACTACCGTTTCTGGAACAACAATCTCGTTACGAGATAATGTTGACTTATGCTAAACAGGCAACATCAAACGATTCGCTCTCGAATAAACACGAAGGAGTTACGGGTACTATTTCGGGGCTTCTTTGTCCTTCAGACCGTAACAGCCGTTTGTTTGGATATGATGGAATCGAACCGACGATTGCCCGTACAAATATTGCTTATTGTATGGGAGACGGAATGGGAAATATTGTTGCGCCTTATTTGCATCCAAACTGCGCTGCATTTCCAACCAGACGATGTGAAAATCGTGGAATGTTTCATTTATTTCATTGGAAATCTTTTGCCAATTGCAATGATGGTTCCTCAAATACGCTTGCGGCGTCTGAACGTGTGGGAACACGAATGGGAGCGGAACAAACAGTTAAAGCTGGACTGTATGACGGTACCAGTGCAATGCGTGAAACAGATCCCGCTAATAATCCATCATCCATGAAACCGAATTTGTGTTTGCAAAATGCTTATTCCAGTACAGATCGAACACTTCTAGCATCTTATTTATCAGGGGTTTGGAATGGCGGAATATTCTTTTCGGGGCAACCAATTTATAATTCGTTTCATGCGGTTCTTCCGCCTAATTCTCCTAGTTGCCGTTCTGATGTTAGCGAAGTTGTTGTTCTTTCTGCATCGAGTTACCATTCCGGCGGAGTCAACACGGTATTGATGGACGGTGCGTGTCGTTTTATTTCCGATACTATTGACTGCGGTGATCTGACAAAAATGCGACCACTTGACGGAGAATCACCTTACGGCATTTGGGGCGCCGCAGGAACTCCTTCCGGCGGTGAACCGACAGCGCTATAAATGTTATTAAAACGTGTTTTTTGTTTTGTTTTATTTTTCACAACAATTATTATGGAGACTTTATTATGAAAACGATATTTTCTTTCAAGGGATTTACACTTGTGGAATTGTTGGTGGTGATTGCGATTATTGGAGCGTTAATTGCTCTTTTGTTACCGGCAGTTCAAGCCGCCCGTGAAGCGGCGCGGCGAATGCAATGCAGTAACCATTTGAAACAAATTGGTATTGCATTACACAATTATCACGATGTCAACAAAGTATTTCCTGCCGGTGCGTACAAGTTCGGACGTTACAATATTAATACAATGAACGCGACTTCCGGTCAAACCGGTTTCAGTGCGGGAGGAGTTGGAATTCATCCGATGAATACCACTCTTGCTCTGTTGCCATTTATTGAGCAGCAATCCCGTTACGACCAGATTTATCGTCACGCCTTCGATACGACAACACCATTGTTAAATGATGTTATATCAATTTGGGAAGGTAATTATGGTACAATTTCGCCGTTGTTGTGTTCATCTGATCCCAATTCTAAATTACCCGGTTACAATGGAACTTCTCCGGGAATCGCTAAATCCAATATTGTTTATTGCATGGGCGACGGAATGGGAAACATTGACGCTCCCTATTTACATTCAAATTATCGAAATGTAGCAACAAGACGGTGCGAAAATCGTGGGATGTTCCATCTTTTTCATTGGAAATCAACCGCAGACTGCCCCGATGGAACATCAAACACGTTGGCTTGCGCTGAACGATGTACTACTGAAATCGGAGAAGATAATCTTGTCAAAGTGGGACTTTATCCCGGTACGGCTGCAATGCGTGAATCGAATACCGCCACGAACCCTTCATCAATGATTCCGAATTTATGTTTACAAAATGCCGTGTCAGCCGGTAATCGTACAATATTAAATGGTTTTGTATCGAATTATTGGTCTGGTGGGATTTTTTATTCAGGCAGATCTTCTTGCAATTCGTTTCATTCCGTACTTCCGCCAAACTCGCCATCTTGTATGTCAGATACTGTTGCTGTGTTAGTTATTACTCCGACGAGTTATCATTCCGGCGGAGTCAATACCGCAATGATGGACGGTTCGGGACGGTTTATTTCCGATGCGATTAATTGCGGTGATCTCACTCGCAAACGTCCCGTTGAAGGGAAATCGCCTTACGGAATTTGGGGCGCATTAGGAACTCCTTCAGGCGGTGAAACAACATCCATGTAACGTTTCATTTTATGCTGTTTATTTTTATTTCCATTAGTTTTTAACAACAAATTTTCCATTTAAACAAAAATGAAAACAATTATTCCGACATTGCTGATAAGTTGTCTTATTGTTACGAGCGGATGCGGTGAAAAATTACCAGAAGGTTTGCCCGCTCTTTTTCCGGCAACTTTGACAATAACACTGGAAGGAAAACCAATCGCTAACGCCATCGTCAGTCTCTCTTCCGCCGACAACTCTCATTTATGGGCAAGCGGTGGAACAACGGATAAAAATGGTCAGTTGACGGTTTACACTCATGGTCGATATCAAGGTATTCCGGCGGGGAAATATAAAGTTACAGTTGATTGTATTACGTCCGGTGTACCAATGCCTCAGAATCCGACTATGGAACAAATTGAGGAACACAATCGAAACCATCCGTCGTTCCGTATTGTCCCGCTGGAATACATCGAGAAAATGACAACTCCGTTAGAAATCGAAATTACGCAAGGTAAAAACATGTTGACTCTTGATATACCGAAAAGTGTTAAACTGAAAATCAACGCTTCGCCGTAACTTTTTTTTCTGTTTCCGTTTTATATTCCAATGATTTTTCAGTAACAACTATACTGTTTCATTTATGAAAAAATGCAACCGTTCACGTTATTTTGTGTATGTGCGTGAACGTTAAGGCGATTTTTTAGAAATGGAATTTCCGTCTCAATAAACCGAAAATAATCTGCGCTTGCTCGGAATTAATACGCCTAAGTTCGGTGTTTTCTCTTTCCAATCGCCATACCTTCGACTCAATACTTTCAGGTAGGATTGTCATAACCGGATTAGGCAATTCACAAAAAAATACGCAAGAGAGAAAATTACCGTGAACGCTTACCGTTTTATCTGGTATTGTTTGTTATTCCGGTAGGAAAAGTTCCTCGTAACGTTGAACAACAGCGTCCATTGAAAAGAATTTTTGAACACGTTCACGGTTTCGGTTTCCTAATTGTTCTGCTAAATCGGAATTGGTTGCCAAGGTCAAAATTCGTTCTGTCATTGTTTTGTTATCGCCGAACCGGCATGTTTGAGCAGTTACGTTTTCGCCCAGCAATTCCGAAATTCCCTCAACCTCCGTCGCCACCACAGGAAGCCCAACACTCATCGCCTGAAGCACAACATTCGGCATTCCCTCCCAACGCGACGGCAAAACCAAAATCTTAGACGTTACGAGAAGTTCCAAAACGTCCGAACACCAACCAGTCAATTTGATACGATTACGAAGAAAATCATAATTTTTACCGTACAACATATTTTTCAAACGATCATGATCTTCGCCATCACCCACAATCCAACATTCCCAATCCGGCAATCGTTCCAGCCAATCAGGAACCGTTTCCAAAAACCAATCCACTCCCTTTTGATAAGTCAACCGTCCAATAAAAAGAACACGATTTGATTTTTCGTTGCTGATTTGACTTATCGGAACAAGATCAATCCCGTTGGGAATAACAACAATTTTTTCTTTCGCCAATCGACCAACCGTTTCGGTAAATTCAGCAACAGAACGACTGACACAAATATTTTTCTCAACCCATCGATTTGTCCAACGGTCAAAAAGCAAATGCCACGCGGCATTTTTTTCCGCAACACGAATCCCTGAGAAAATATGTTTGATCCCAACAGAACACGCCGCCAACCTGCCAAGAAAATTCGCATGAAAAAGATACGATAAAAAAATGTTTGGTTGTTGTTCTTTCAGTAATTTTCGTAATCGAAAAAAGCCGACCGGAAATGACCAAACACCACGCATATTGAGAAAATGTACAGGAATTTCTGCTGCTTCAAGTATTGGCACGCAGGATTTTGATTCGCGATCCGGCGGCGTTTGAAGCGAATAAACGGTAATGGAAAACCGCGACTTGTCCAGCCGAACCGCCAATTCACACATCGCCCGCTCCGCACCACCAATGTTTAATTCCGTAATACAAAATGCCAACTTGATACGTTTCATAAGTTCATTTTTTCGAGACTCTTGACAAAGAAACGGAAGCAAGAGAAAATAGGAACAATAAAGGATCAACAATAAAAAAAATATTCTCCAAGAATATTAGAATATTATTGTCAACTTTTTTCGATTCTTTGTCAATTCCCTGACATTATTTTATTACGATTATGTTATCTCATTACGATTATGAACTTCCGTCTGATTTGATTGCTCAAAACCCGTTACGCAATCGGTCGGAGGCACGGTTGTTGGTTGTTGATCGCCAGACCGGAAAATTCCAACATCGACACGTTTACGATTTACCGTCGTTGCTTGAACCCAATGATTGTATGGTTGTGAACGATACCAAAGTTTTACCGGCGCGATTAGTCGGAACACGAAAAAAAACCGGCGGCAATTGGGAAGGGCTTTTTCTTGGTTTTGATTCCAACCAATTTTGGAACATTATCGGCAAAACGCGCGGGAAAATACAATCCGGCGAATTTGTACAATTACGAACACCGGAAGGACATATTGGGTTTTCCTTAGAATTTTGTATGAAATTGGACGACGGTTCTTGGATTGTCAAACCGCAAACCGATGATATTCCGTTGACGGCATTGACGCAAGTTGGTTGGATTCCTCTTCCGCCTTATATTCGTAACGGACGAATGCTCCCCGAAGATAGAGAATCGTACCAAACTGTTTACGCCGCGAAACCAGGCGCGGTTGCCGCTCCAACCGCCGGATTGCACTTCACGCCGCAACTCGTCAATATTGTCAAACAACAAGGCGTTACGGTTACGCCGGTAACATTGCATGTCGGCATGGGAACATTCAAACCAATTACTGTTGAAAATATTAACGAACATCCCATGCACGCCGAATGGTATTCGTTGCCGGAATCAACCGGCGTCGCTCTTCAACATTGTCGTGTTGCCGGAGGTCGAATTTTCGCCGTCGGAACAACTTCCGTACGTGTTCTAGAATCAACAACCGATTTGAAACCGTTCGAAGGTAAAACATCCTTGTTTATTCGTCCGCCTTATCAATTCAAAAATGTTGATATGTTGTTGACGAATTTTCATTTACCGAAATCGACATTGCTCATTTTGGTGCGAACTTTCGGCGGCGATGAATTGATTCGGGAAGCGTATCGCGAAGCCGTTCAGAAAAAATATCGCTTTTTCAGTTACGGCGACGCCATGTTGATCTATTAACGTCATGTTTCAAAGTCAAATTTCATTAATAATATAGACCTTTTCTTTAACTTGTTTCGTCTTATTGAGTTAAAGAAAAGGTCTAATATGTTTTTAGAAATCTCTTGTTCTTCCACAGACTTGTAAAAATTTTCCAAAAACACGCCTAGCGTTCATAGGGTGGTTGTTCATTTAGGTAAACCAAAGGTGGGCAACCTTGTAGTGGAGAGTTGATAGTGGAAAGTGGAGAGTGTCGCAAGCGGAATTATTGTTTTGTGGTAAAAATTCCGCATGCG
>JAIRTV010000096.1 GCA_031254675.1 Planctomycetaceae bacterium
GTTCCGATCATTTGGCGACCAATTTGATGAATTTCCGCTTCCCATTTGGCAATATTGCGAGGCGAATACGCGCCGTTAAATTGTTTTTCGGACAAATCGGGAAGTGGTATGCGGTCAGAAGTGGAGGAATAAGATCGTTCTGGTTTTGTTTTAACTGCTTGTCCTGTTTGGAGTTGCCGTTTTCGTTCGGCTTCTTGCGCTGTTTCAAGAATCATGCGTTGTTTTGCTTGCAGTTCCTGTTCGCGCCGTCGGCGTTTGAATTGATGTAATATTAGCGATGCCGTCATAATCACAATTCCTGCGACCATGTAAAGCATTGTGTTATTGGGATCAAAAAGCATGGTTTTTCAAAATCGTAAGGCGTGTTTTGATTATCTGCAAGGGATATAAATTGGTCTCCATCCCGAAGGATACCAATTTTTTCGATTACGTTCAATGGGAAATTTTTCCCATAGCGTTCACGGGTTGGAGTGTTAGTTTGGGTAAATGAAGTGATGTTAAAAGCGAGTGATGTTCCGCCGAAATATTGCAAAAACTTGTGTTTGGACGGCAATACCAACAGTGTTATCGGTACACTGACGATCGGTAACGCGGTTCCAGCAGCACAAGCACCGGTGGCGGTTGCACTTTACAGTAACACGATTGCCGGTACAGAAAAATGTCTATTTTTTCCATTTTTTCTAATTTTTCTTGATCTCATGATTGACGGTCGATTTATTTTGTCTAAAATGCCAGTATATTCGGAATTATGGTTATATTCGTTTTATTTGAAATAATCGTAATAATTGGTAATTTTTAACATTAAACAAATATCTCGACAGTCATGACAATTTATTTTAGCACGAACATTCCTGAGATGCGGTCGGTTTTGTCTTACAACCGTATCAGCAACGAAATCGCCAACTCAACCCGAAGGTTGGAGACAGGGCAACGAATTAATACTGCTCAGGATGATCCTACCGGATTGATCATTCGAGAAACAATGCGAGCAGATATTAAAGGGATTCAATCCGCTCAAAAAAATGTTGCCCAAGCCAACAGCATGTTGAGCATCGCAGAAAACGGAATGAAAAATATTTCGTCGTTGCTGATGGGAACTCCAGGAAACAGCGATAATAACGGGTTGCTTGGTTTGATTAACGACCAAACTCTTTCCAGCGGCGAAAAAAAGTCAATGATCAGTGATATTTTGGATGCGATTGATGGTGTTGTCCGCTCAACAACTTACAACGGTCGCCAAATCATTAACGGTGCTTTTGCGTACAATTATTCCGGTGTTCAACAATCTCGATTGACAGGATTACGAATTAACAAAGCCAATGTCGCCACCGGAGGTTCTGATGTCAAAATTGACCTTCAACAAAAAGCTGATCACGCAAGATTGGCTCTGAATTTTGACGAGTTCAATAATAGTTCTGGTATAAATCCAAAAGTGATCGAAGCAGGAACGACAATCACAATTGAGTTTCAAAACCAGGCACGAGTAGAATACACATTTGAAAAGGATACAGAAATAGTTGCAGATGATCCCATCGATTCTGATCAAATATTAGCATCTGATTTAGTTGGGACATTGAATAATTTACTTCGCGGTTCCGGCGTAACGGCAATGCTTGACGATGAAGAAGATCCGACCTTGGCAACAGCAATTGTTTTTGAATCGAATGCTGTTGGAAGTGATCAGATTCTTGAAATTACAACCAGTGGAGCAAGTGCTACCGATCTTGCTGCGGCGATTGTAGCAGCTGACGTTAGTTCTGGTAATAGCTATTATGATTTGGCGAGTTCCGCAACAACGGTATCTCAAGGTGCGGATGCAGTTGTTCGAGTTAATGGTAAAGAAACAACCGCAGAAGGATTAAATCTTTTGTATGCGGATTCGGATTTATCGTTTACCACATCGCTTTCCAATTCATTTGCTAAGGCAAATGGTGAAGATCCCGATCCTACCGTTGATACAACAACATTTAAAATAACCGGTGGTGGAGCGATGTTTCAGATGGGTAAAGATGTTGTGTCTGATTTACAATTGCGGCTTGGTATTCCGAGTGTTGGAACCGGTTATCTTGGCGGTTCGAATGGAGCCTTAGCCGGACTTCGCAATATTGATTACGATTCGGATGCCGGTTTGCAACAAGCGTACAGTATTGTCAACGATGCCATCAATAGTTTGGCGAAATCGCGGGCACAGATAGGGTTATCGCAGAACGTGTTGAGTGCGAACACGGATAATCTGGACTCTCTCCTGACAACTGTTACCGAAGCGGAAGGGAAAATTTCCAATACAGATACGGCGGTGGAATCATCACGGTTAGCCCGAAATGAGTTGCTGGCTCAAATGGCAATGAGTTCGATTCTTTATTCGCGCCAATTCGCCTCATTTTCGGTGAGTTCGCTGTTTAGGTAATGAGGTAAGAGGATAATATTGCGAATCCCATAACCGGTTGATATTAGACCTTTTCTCTAACTTAATATGACGAAATACGCACAATCGAAACAATCCTTTTTCAGGGAAGAAATTGAACACGGAAGACACAGAAAAATAAAAAAATTCTGTGTTTTCGGTGTTCAAATAAATAAGTATTAAAGTGAAATATCTTGTGTTAAGGAAGAGATTAAAGAAAAGGTTTATTATTGATTGCGGCTTTAAGTTTTTCGACTTCCTGAACAAGATTTTTGAACTCTTTTCGCAATTCGGGAAGACGTTGCAGAGCGATTTGAATTTTCATTTGTTCTTTTTCTGGTGTTGCGGGGATTCCGACAAGACGGGCATTCGGCTCTACATCCGATAAAATCCCCGTCATTGCTCCCAGCACCGCTCGATCACCAATATGAACATGGTCTTTCACTCCAACCCGACCCGCCATCACCACATAATCGCCGGTTGTCGTGCTGCCCGCAATTCCGGTATGCGCACAAATCAGATTGTGTTTGCCCAATTTGCAATTGTGTCCGATCATCACAAGATTATCGATTTTTGTTCCGTCGCCGATCATTGTTGAACCGTAAGTTGCGCGGTCAATCGTACTACAAGAACCGATTTCCACATCGTTTCCAATGACAACATTGCCTAATTGGGGCGATAGTTTGTGAAATCCTTGCGAGGAATCGTAGCCGAATCCAAACGCCCCAATAACCGCTCCAGAATGAATAATACAACGACAACCAACAACCGTATTCCGATAAAGAACTGCGTTTGGGAAAATGACGGTTTTTTCGCCGATTTGCGATCCTGCCCGAATTTGAACACCGGCGTGAACAATCACATCGTTACCGAGTTCAACATCTTCTTCGATGACGGCAAATGGACCAATCGCAACATTGTTACCGAGTTGGGCGGTCGAGTGAACACAAGATCGATCACTAATTCCATGAATCGATTCTTCACGCAACGGCGAAAAAAAAACGGCAATTTGTTCAAACGCACTCAAAACGTTGGGAACTTGAATTGACGAAAATCCGGTTGGAATGACGCCGGTTGGAACGAGTACCGCTTTCGCTTTGCATTTCCGGTAGAGCAAGGAAAGACGATCCACACGGTCAAGAAAAGTCAATTCAGAAGGAATCGCGTTTTGCAGCGGAGCAACACCTTCAATAACAATTGTGCCGTCCCCAACAAGAACTCCTTGAACCATTTCCGCCAATTCCAATAACGTTCTGCTTTGCATGTTGAAATTCCAATCCGCTAAAAGTAATTACCAAAACACCAAAACCGAAAATCTTTCCTAACTTCGGGTTTTGCAATATTTCGCTGAAACGCTGAAACATTGCCCATCAAACCGGCAAACGGTTTCAAGTATCACGTTTGAATCTGTTGACCGTTTGAATAATTCAAACATGCTGTAGTATAACGTGTGAACCCGCTATTGAATATCCTAACCGCTAAGAAAATTTTCCCAATGCTCCCAAATTGGTTGTCAAAATGGAACTAATTCCTAACACGTTCGAAAGGTTTAAGGAAAAAGGAAAAGAGGAAACACTTCGCGAAAAATAACAATAGAACGAAAAAGGCATAAAATAAAGTTAGAGAAAGGGTTTATTTATTGGGTATTAGGGACGGGAGCGGATGTTACTGTCCAAGGAATAACCGGAGCGAAATGTCCCCAGCGTGGTTGTTCCCAATACTTTATCATT
>JAIRTV010000105.1 GCA_031254675.1 Planctomycetaceae bacterium
TCGTTACGCCGTCGAAAAAGGCGTTCATGTTTTTATGGAGAAACCGCTTTGTGTCGATGCCGCCGGATTTCGCAGCCTCATCGAATCAAACAAAATTGCCGACGAAAAAAATCTCAAAGTAACTGTTGGGCTTCAACGGCGTTACGATAGGGGATTTCAAAACTGGATCGACAAGGTTCATGAAGGTTTGATCGGTGACATCTCGTTTACGCGTGTTTATTGGAACGGTAGCGGTATTTGGTGCCGACATCGGCGACCAGGTGAAAGTGAAATGTTGTTCCAGATGAAAAACTGGTATCACTTCGTTTGGCTTTGTGGTGACAATATTACCGAACAGCATGTTCACAACCTTGATATAGGACTCTGGATGCACAGTAAGGGCGATGTTATGTGTCATCCGGTGGAAGCCAACGCGATGGGTGGTCGTCAAAATCAGGCTTGTCCGGAAGCAATACGTCGAACCGCTCCGCCGTTTGCTGATCGTGCCGCGTGGGACGGATGGTATGAGAAAAATAAAGGACAATGTGATCGACATGGTCAAGCGTGGGATCATTTCTTTATCGAATTTACGTTTGCCGATGGTTCCAAAATGTTCAGCCAATGTCGTCATATTAAAAATACGTTCTCTTCTGTCGATCAACGCATACACGGAACGAAAGGTATCGGTGGTGTGGAATCAGGCGGAAGAGGCTGGCTCAACGATTTCTCCGGTAAAGAACTGTTCAAAACTGGTGTAAATGCCGGACAATTTGCCTATGAACATGTTGTTCATGCCAAAAATATTCGTGAAAACATCAGGCGTAATGACGGTTGGTATGGAGCGCATGCGACAATGACAGCGGTTCTTGGTCGTTACGCGGCGTTTTCGGGCAAGTCGTTAAGTGGGACGAAGCGGTTCAAAAAGGCAAAACCGATATGCCGCCGGAAGGTGTGTGGGATTGGGATGCCAATCCACCGGTAATGCCAGATGCCGATGGTTTCTACGAAGGAAGTGTTGCCAAACAAGGTGTCTATAACCCGTTTGACTAAACAACACAACAACACGAACATTCGGTTGGTTGAACCACAAAAAGCACGGAATAGACAGAAAAATAATTTTACTGAAATTCCGTGTCTTTTTTTAATTGTTACGTTCAAAAATTACAACCGACAATATTCCTGAAAAGAATAGGTTTCTATTTTTTAGAGTTTGCCCTCGTAGCTCAGAGGATAGAGCAACGGTTTCCTAAACCGTAGGTCGTTGGTTCGAATCCAATCGAGGGTAAATAACTCTCTTAAATATAAAAACTTACAAAATCACAAATTTTGACGAAAATGCAAAACATCTCTTATTTGACCAAATTTTGACGAAAGCCTTTTCAGCATTTTGCATTAAAACATCTTTAAACTCACAATAAATCCCAGCAAAATAACCAACAAACCCATCCCATCCTTCCAATCTTGTTCCCCCCCGTCCTCTTTCGTCCCTGCCGCAACCTAACCTGTCTCTCACAACTTTTACTTCACTTATGCCGAAGCCGTTTTAAAATCAGGAAGCTGAACACGGCAAGCGTAGCATCGCGAAGCGTTTGTTCATGGGCGAAGCCTACCGCCCATACCGGCTTCGGTATACCCAAAACATATTCAAACTCAACATACTAGTTGACGGTAGAAACTGCCAAACAATTTGATAATATTTTGTTGAAAAATAATTTTGATTTTATTTGGAAGATGCTGAGAAAGATTTTATTTTCTGGTATGAAATCGTTATTTTCTTTGTTAATTAAATGAGAATGAATAAGGGACTATCCAAAAATAAATTTTCCATTATTATATTTTGTAGTTAATTACCCTTTCCCCCAAAAAAATAGTTTTAAGTTAGTTGTGTGCTTGTTAGAAAATATAAACACGCAACGAGAATATTTTTTTGTGACAAAAATAAAATTACACAAATCACATTAGGAAACTTGATTATGAAAAAGATAATTTTTACTACACTTTTTATATTTTTGATATTGGTAATATTTTCGAATAAGGTTTTTTCGCAAAATCTTGCGAATGTTGCCCCGCCCGATAATTTTGCAAAAGCTAGTACGATTTCCTCACTACCACAAGTATTACTTTGGCATTTTAACTTACTTGTTCTTGCCCCTGAATACTATGAAGAATTGAATGCCGCAAAACTTGAAAAATACGACAAATTGAAAGCGGGAGAAACTGTTAATTTTTTGATTATTGGCGATCAGGTTGGCGATGCTCGTTTCTTCAAATATTTACTCCAAGAAGGTGTACCAAGACTTGATAATTATAAAGTTCTGGGAAAAGTTACAATCAGTAAACCGAGATATACGTCCAATGTGCCGATGTTGCCGCCATTATCAAAAGACGATTTTGGCAGAGTTAAAAAGTTGGTTGATATGCCGGAATTGACGTATGAGGATCATCTTTTTGCGACAAAAGCAATCAATGCGTTACGTGGTGTACGTGGTAAAGATATATTTATAGATTTACTTGATCCTACTGCTCGTGCAATTGCGGATGGTACGGTTATTTTGGTTGCTAGAAAAGGGGAGCGGAATTTTCAGGTATTTGATATTGACACAAATAAAGCTGATATCAAAAAGTATTCTAAAGGTAAATTTGTTGAATCACTGGGAAATACGGTGTGGTTATACTCCAAAATAGATGGGCGTGAATATACAACCATTTACGCACACCTTGACAACTTACAAACATCTCTTGGTGCGAAAGTAATACAAGCCGAAACAATAATTGGCAAATGGCAAAATGAAAAACAGAATATCAGTATCTGGAGAACACACGGCAAACAGCAACGTTTTTTACGAAATGAACCGTACTGTATCATGCCAATAACAATAAAAGATAACAATAAAAAATAATTTTAGTATGATTTGTTTTTTGTCTATATTGTCCATTTTTTAGGAATAAGTGAGACGATAGGAACAAATAAA
>JAIRTV010000164.1 GCA_031254675.1 Planctomycetaceae bacterium
ATAAAATAAAGCATGGCATCAATATCTGTGTTTTTTTTCCAATGTTCGTTTTCGTAAGAACCGTCAAGAATTTTTGGAACATGTTTTGCGTTATTTTGATCGCTGTCATGAACAACAAGATCACACGGATTGTTTTCTGAAGCGAGAATTTCATCTGGTTTCCATGAAAACACGAAAGCTGTTTTTTTTTCGGAATATTTTTCTTTAATCCGTGTCAGATGATTTTTGTACGTGGCGCTGGCATTGGTTTTGTTATAATTTTCATACAAATCGTTGTTTGGAATATTTGTTTTTTGCGGAGTTGCACCGGTGGCGATGGTGGCGTGATTGGGACCGCTAATTGTTGGAGCATCTTTCACGGTGTGGGCGGTCAACGACCATGCTCCGTGATATCCGGTTGCCCAAGAACCGTTGCAGACCGAATCAAAATTTGGCGTTTTTGCCATGAGCATAACATCGCTTCTGGCTCCGTCAAGCATAACAATCAACGATTTGGGGACACGTTCCGCATGAACCGAAGTTGCGGTAAAAACAGAAACAAATAATGATAGAACAAAGAACTTGTACATAAAATTAACCTTTCGAATAAAGTTGGAGGAATTGAAAGTTCCTGAAAATGCCGTACTTTTTGTTTTTGGAAATTCTGAAACAATTTTGGGAAACAGTAACGTTTCCAACATTATAAGCGGCGTTAGTAAGGCGGGCAACCCTTCGGCGAAAGGTTGTCTACCTCGTAGTTAATAGTTAGTAGTGAATAGTTAATAGTAACGCAAGCGGAATTATTACCAAAATGGTAATAATTCCGCTTGCGAACTATTCACTACTAACTATTCACTATTAACTATTCACTCCTTCTTGTTCGCCGTTTCCCAAACTCAACCGTCACGCCTGCCAACAACAATAAGACTTTGATCATCAGATTGCGGTTCGCGTCCGGCAAAACTGTGAATCGCATTGATCAGATTTTTTCCAAACTCCACCACCGAATCCGTCCTGACTTGCCGCAGATAACTCAGAACCCCTTCCGTCGTAAAATATTGCCCTTGCGAATTCATGGCGTCCGTAATCCCATCGCTAATAATCACCAACGTTTGACCATTCTCAATCACAAACGAACTCCCAGGATATTCCGTGTCGTCCATCACCCCCAACGGCAAACCAATCGCCGGTTCACCAAGCATCGACACCTCCCCCCCCGACGACACCAAAATCGGCGGAACATGTCCGGCATTGTGGAACACAATCTCATTCGTCACCGGATTCAACACCCCAAAGAAAAAAGTAATAAAACGATTGTCCCAACGCGGCTCACAAAATACTCGGTTCAAACGTTGAACCGTCCCCTCAAATGTCGCCTCAATAATCAACCCACTCCGAACCTCCGCCGACAACTTCGCCATCAATAACGACGCCGCCACTCCCTTGCCGGAAACATCCCCCAACGCAAACACCAACCGCCCATCCGGCAACATAATATAATCATAATAATCCCCACCCAAATACTTCGCCGGACGATAAAAATCATAAAATCCATAATTCGCAATCGTCGGCGGAACAAGAGGCAACAACCCCCGCTGAACCGTGTTCGCAATATTCATCTCCCGCTCCATAATCTTTTCCGACATCGCAATCTCATGAAGTTTGGCATTCTGGTAAGAAACCGCAACCTGATACGCCAACGAAACCAATAAATCCAAATCCTCATACGTAAACTTTCGCCCCGTCGTCCGCGCATCCACTTGAATCACCCCCAACACCTCCGATTGATCATAATCCATCACCGGCGCCGCCATAATCGAATAAATACTGTAATTCACAATACTCTCGCTCGGCTCAAAACGTGAATCATTCGCCACATCATCCGACAAAATCGCCGCCTTCGATTGCGCCACCTTCTCCAAAATCGAACGGCTAATACGGAACGAATCTTGATTATTCGGATCACGATGCTGAAATGCCTTCAACTCAAGACGACCCGACACCTCATCCGTCAACAAAATATAAGCACAATCCGCCTGAAGAAAAATCTTCAAAAGATTTTGAACCAGTTGCGACAAAACCTGATCAACCGCCGCTCCAAGATTACGACCAATATCAATCATCGCCTGAAGCTTCACCGCCGCATTCGCCGAAGTTAACACCGGACGCTTGTCCATCATTTGAATCTTCGACTTCACCGTGTAAGTATTTTCCGCCTCCTCTTCCGCATCAGAAAGATACGCCCTACTCTTGTCCGAAACCAATCGCGACGATGAATCTTGACGCCCAAAATTCGTGTCATCAAACGAAAAAATCAACTCCACATTGCAAAAACGGAGCAAATCTCCATCATGAAGCCGAACACGCTCCGTAACTTGCTGATCATTCAGAAACGTTCCATTGCGACTCTTCAAATCTTCAAGATAATAACCATTGCCCTCCCTTATCAACAACGCATGCTCCCGACTAACACCATTGTGATCAAGGCAAATATCACAATCAGCATATCGCCCTATACGCGCTGTGTCCGTATTAATTGGGAAAACCTTGTGTCCGATC
>JAIRTV010000188.1 GCA_031254675.1 Planctomycetaceae bacterium
GGGAGCGGAGCAGTTAAGTTGACAGGGTTACGGGTTGTTGGGTCAAGAAACACAATCGAACGAGCATGAAGCGCAATTTCACGGTAACGTTCTTCATCAAAATGATTGCCAAACGGAATTGCCGAACCATAAGTCGCATCACCAAGAATCGGATAACCATGAGCAGAACATTGTAAACGTATCTGGTGCATTCGCCCTGTTTCGAGTTTGATTTCAAGATGTGTTACAGTTTTGCCTTCCCATTCGAAATTGTCGAGAACCATATAATGAAGAATGGCTTCACGAGCATCAGGATTAATTGGCGCAACAATTTCCGCCAGTGGTTTGTTCGGTATTTTTCGTACGAAATCAATCCAGGTTCCGGTTTTTGGTGTTACGTTTCCTGCGGTGATTGCCCAATACGTTTTGTCGATCTGACGTTGTTCGAATTGTTCGGAAAGGCGATGTGTTGCGCGGGAATGTTTGCCGAACAAAATCACGCCGGAAACCGGACGATCCAAACGATGCGGCACACCAAGATAATCCCGTCCTTCTTGTTTCATAAGATAAGTTTTCACTCGCCGTTCCAGCGAATCAATCCCACGCGGCGCTTGGGTCAGTAAACCCGCCGGTTTGTTCACGCCCAAACAAGCTCCTTCTTCATACAAAATTTCGAAACCAAATTCCAACATTTTAGTTGATCGTTAATAATGAATAGTTAATAGTTATAAAAATAGATACAATAAAAATATTTCGCTAAAATCGTACGCTTGCGAACTATTCATGATTCACTAATAAAATTATTTCGTTTTACCGATTTTCAAATCGTGCAAAATTCGTGAAATGCGATTTTGTTGACGGGTTAATTCTTCGACATTCTTGCGAAGTGTACTATAATCCGCATTCGGTACATTCCGTAGTTGATCAAGCATTTTTTCGTAACGTTCCGTGCGTTCATTAACTCGTTGCTGCATGGAACGGATCATTTTCAATTCAGAAAGTAATTGAATCAATGGTTCTTCTTGGTGATTATTTTCGTTTCCGTTTGGAGATTGCTGTTGTTGTTCTTTCCGTTTTTCTGTCTCTTTTATTGCCAGTTCTACTGCGTCAAGCATTTCTTGTAACACGTTAATCACCGTATCTTCGATATCAAGTGTTACGGAATCCAATTCTGTCCGATCCAATCGCGTTTTTACTTCTGCCATATCGAACCGTGCTTGAAGCAATGATTCTACCATTGCCTGAGCGGTTCCGTCTTCACGAAGTAACACTAATACCGCATCCGCATCATCAATTACCGTTTGTTGATCCGCTCCAATCCGACTTGATTGAATCTGAATCGGACGCATCGCCGATTCATCCACATTGTTCGCTTCAACACTAATTTTCTCCGTTTGCGAACGAATTGATTGTTCCACACGAAGCATTCGTTTGAACCGCGATTCAAGTTTTTCAAGCGTTTGTAACAATTCTTCTTCCCGAAGTTGCCGTAAAATTTTTTCCAGTTCTGCCTTAACACGTTGCAGTTCCGCAATGGCTTCTTCCTGATCTTCAACCGCCCCGCTTTTTTCCGCTTGTTGTAACTTCTTTTCCGCCTGATTCATTCGTTGTAACGCTTTTTGTATTGCCTGTTGTGTCGGCGAACCTTGCGGTTGTTCCATGTTTTCGTTGCCATTATTATTTTTGTTCTCATTTTCGTTTTTATTATCATTATCATTTTTATTTTCGTTCTCTTTTTCGGAAGATTCTTTGAGTGGGTCGTTTTCTAATTTTTGAGCATTATTATCATTTTTGTTGTCTTTATCCTGATCGGCGGATTGATTTTTCGGTTTGGCAATATCGGGATGTTCATGTTCGGTAATCTGATCGCGAAGTGTTTGCGTTTGGAGACGCACTTTTTTTTGTTCATTTTCGAGTAACGATAAATTTTCGTTTTCTTGTTGCGCTGTTTTGGACTTCAGATTTTTTTCTTGATGGATAATTTCTTCCAAATTGCGCAAAAATTCTTTAATCTTTTCTTTTTCCGAAGTCCGTCGTTGTTCACGATTTTCGCTTTCGAGAAGTTGCAATAATTCGAGTAAATCTTGTTCGATTGTTTCCTGACCGGCAGCAGCTTCCGTCAACTGTCGGCGTTCCAAAACATCGACAACATTTTTTAATCGAAGAGCAAGCAATTTATCTTTACTGGCAAGCAGAGCTTTTTTGAGCAACGCCGCTCGTTGCGGATTCGTCGATGCCGACGCTTCCGACATGCGAAGCAAAATCTGTTCCAATTGAGCGTAACGATCCGCAACACCACGTTGTTTTTCCGACAGCTCCTGCGCGAACAACAATGAAAAATGGAACAGAAAAATAAAAAATAAAATAAAAATTACTCTGATCATCATCACGAAGACGTTGATAATTGAGAGTGAAATAAGGGCAAGTTCATCGCCAAGATAAACGTAACGAATAATTGATTTTTAATACGCTTATTTAATTTTAAAATTCATTTTAAAATTAAATTCTTGGAGATCTGTAATTTGTATCGCAAACGAATAATTATTCTGAAACTCAAGTTCCACTTGCGACACAAATCACACATATCTTCCCACCAAAAAATAATGTTATAAAAAATCAACTATCGAAATATGACAACCGACAATATCGTTGACATACTCCCTTCACAACAATCAAAAAATTTTGTTGAAATATTATTTTGATTTTAATTCGTTTGAAAAGGCTTTTGGTGAAAGCGGTTGTCCGGTTGCCTGCGTAACAAATTCCGACCAAGTATATTTTGCACCGGGGGCAAATACTTTTTTCGTAAGAATTTTTCCAATTTTCGGATCGTCATTAGCGAATGTATTGCCAAGCGATTGGCGGAGTTGCGCTGCGAAGAGTTCGCCGAGCATGTAATTGTGGTAGTACACCGGCGCAATAACAAAATGCGGTTTGGATGCCCAATCACCGCTATGGCGTCCGGCGGGTTGTTTCAGTAATTGGTATTTTGTTACCATTTCCCACCACAACGTTTTCAAATCCGCATCGGGATTTTCGTACAACGCCTTTTCAAAATTCAGCATGACAATTGTCCATCGGCAAAAAATGAGCTGCTCTCTAATACGTTGTTTTCGTAACGCATTCGCCACCGCGTGAATCGTTTTGGCATCCATTCCGGCAAAACGAATCATCCATTGTGGTGTTCGGGCTTTCGCACCGAACATCATTGCGATTCCTTCTGTTGTAAAAATATGGGCGGAATCACGGAGATTAAACGGTAAACTTCGATCACAGTTCAACGAATAAATTCCGTGACCGCCTTCATGTAACACCGTATCCATCCATTCCGCCGTCGGCTTAACGTTACAAAGATTGCGGACATCGCCCAATGTGTCCATGTCAATACTAAACGCATGTTGATTTTTTCCTTCCCTTTCAAACATGTCGCTTCGTTTCAACACTTCTTCGTAAGGCAACCCTAAATGTTTGTAATATTTAACCGCAATTGCAATAATCTCTTCTTTGGTTTTATTTTTGTAAAACAAATTCGGATCAACTTCTTTCGACGGCGGAGCCTGTTGGAAAAACGGGTTATCGTAATGCCACGGCATCAACTGATCCGGCGTGATTTGGAATTTACCGGCAAGTTCGTTATCGAGTTCTTTTTTCATTTCGGCAAAAATCGGGGCGGTGATTTTTTCTAGTTCATCGAAAATTGCCAACAATTCGTCCGGTTTGTAATCTTGAAACACAATTTGCATTTCCCAATAATTTTTGAAACCGAGTTGTTTGGCGGCTTCGTTTCGGACTTTGGCGAGTGCGACTACGTGATCGTCCACCTCATCGCCAACCTGTTTCAACGCTTCCCAAATTTTTTGACGTTTTCCAGAATCCGTTTCGTTTTCGAGCATTTCGAGCAAATCGTTGTTTGTATATTCCTTGCCGTCAAGTTTCGGGCGTTGATTCTGAAACGTTTTTTCAATCTCCGACGACATGTCCAACATCCGTTTCAGTAAATCCGGCGGCAATTGATTCTGGGCGTACTGAAGTTCCATTCGTTCAGCGGCTCTGGCATCTATTGCGGAAAGCCCGATTGCCTTACTTCGCAAGTCTTTTATTTGAGCGTATTTCGTTTTGTTACTGTGATATTTTGCCAATTCCAATTTGGCGTCGGCGGATTTTTGAAACGCATCTTCTTTTCCGGTGGTCATCGCGTCCCATTCGGCGTAAGCGGATTTTCGGAACAATTCAAACGCTTCCGTTTGATAAAGGTCTAAAAGCACTTTCAATTCAACAGCTTCTTCATTCATGGGTATTGTTTTGGGAGGTTGAGGGGGAATTGTCGTTCTGGTTCGCATTCGGTTCGGAAAGAAAAACCGGTTTTGCGCTTCCGTTATTGTCGTCAAACTAACCAGAAATAAAACCAACACAAACACAAACAATTTTCGAAAAAATATTCGAGACATAATTTTCCTCATATTGGGTTAAAGAGAATGGTCAATGATAGAACAAAATCAGTTGTTCTAGGACTTTTTGGATTGACTTATTATCCAAACTTTCGATCTTTTTTCAAGAATGCCCTCAATTGTTGGCATAAATAATAAATTTTCCCACACGATAGGAGATGATTAACAAAATCTATTATGGGAATTGACCGCCTATCAATGATACTTCTTTGTACTGGTCGTGTTTGAAATTTTGGCGTTCATTTTTTTTGCTATGATTACAGAATTTCCAATGCGAAGAGTATTCTTGGTGACGCACTGTGGTTGTGTCTTGTCAATTATCGTGGAACATAGGGGTTGTACGGTAATGTTTGTTGATACGGAAAATAACCGCTTGCTGATGATTGTTGGATACCGCGAATCACGTTTTGAATCACTGCCGATTTTACCTCCAACGGTATCACGTGAATTTTGCGTGCCGGCTCCTCTACGGTCATACGATCAATCTCTTCCGCATATTCTTTGAGTTCGGTTGCTAACGGTTCCGGTGCGATAATTTCAACGGAATTAGTTACATTATCAACCGTAATTCTTGGATAGACGCCTCCTGGTAATCGAATCGACATCATTTTCTGTTGGTAAACGTTGAGAACTTGCTGCACCACACGGAATGCTTGCGTGTTACGAATTGGTACCTTAAACGGTTTACGCACCACACGTTCACCGGGAAGCTCCGAAACATCAAGCATTGCAATCAAATTGGCAACTTCGGTTCGTTCCGCTTTCGCACCACGAACATAAATTGTATTCGTCGATTCGTCCGGCACAATCTCCAACCGCGGCGTTTGAGATCGCATGCTCAATGTCGTACTAAACCGCTGTTGACGACCCGCAAGACGTTCCCGAAGAATCAATTGCAGTTTCATTGAAACGACCGAGGCACTGATATTCCGTACAGAATAAATCGTGTAATCACGACCCTCAAAAACTACCCGATCATCAATCCGTTTGATGATCCGTTCCAATTGATCAAGTGCCTCTGCATCATGCGATGTTACTGTCAACGAACCATCGTCATTCATAATCACATAAACATTTGGTACCGCCATCTGAACCTTTTCGGCAATATTATTACGTAATGTTTCCAAACTTGGCGTTTCAAAAATTTTTCCATTTGATTCAACAGCGGATTGTTGGGAAGAATCTTGTGCGACAATAGAAGTTGCCGAATCAGAAGGGTTTGATGAATCTGTAGCGTTTATTGTTTTTTCAGCGGGATCATTCATCGAAAAAAATCCGGTTGATTGATTCCACGACGTTGGTTTTGCCGGTTCTTCTTCTTTTTTCTGAATCAACGGTTCCTCTTGCCGAATCACTCGCAACCGATTTTGTTGATATTGAGGCCAAAGTTTTTCTAACTCTCGAATTGTTGTTGACGCATCGCCTTTGAGTTGAATGACCCGAATTTGACTCCGAACATTCGACGGCGTAACACCAGTTGTATTATTCGCAACTGAATTTGTTGTCGAGTTTATTGTTTCCGTTTCCGTAGGAATCATAGACGGCTCATGAATTGGTTTGAGGGGTTCGCCCATTTCGATAAGCATTTTTCGGGTTTTGTCAAGTTGTGTTTTTGTTCCTTGCACGAATATTATGTTCGTATTTTGATCAATCTCAATTCCCGGCGTTGTTGTGTATGGTTCATCGAGAAATAAAGCGTTGATCGCCATCTCCGCTGTCAACGGATCAAGAACTTCCAATGCGAACACGGCTAATTCACGTTCTTCTAAACGCAATTTTTCTAACAATTCGCCAATCACTTTTTGCGGTTCCGGTTTTGCCTGAACAATCAATTGATTACCATAATAATCGTAATATAATTTCACATCCAATCCTTGATCTGAAATAAGATTCGCGATCAAAGTTCGTGCTGTTATTGCGTAAATATTTTTGAGCGAATATGTTTCAATTTTGACTTCGGGATCGGTTTCGTTCAATTTATCAACCGCGTCTTTAATTTTAGTATGATCCGATTCTTTTGCCCAAGCAAGAAGTTGGTTCGGATTGATTCCGTAACCGAATCGAGCATTCGGAACAATGCGTAACAAAATCGGTTCTACGCTTCGCGCTGTCCCGCGATAAATTGTGTATGTTTGCATAGTCGATGTTGTTTCGGGACGTTCCTGCAACATTTGGTCAACCATTGCCCGAACTTTTTGTTGATCCGCAAGTTTTCCCCAAACAATTAACTGTCCCGGAACACTGCTCGGTAAAATAATTACTTGCGTTCCCAACGCCTGACGAATTGAAGTTGCCGTGTACGTAATTGCTGTTGCCGGAATATCGCTCAAATCGTAGGCAACCGGCATTGCTTCCGTTTCGGCAGGACGCGGAACATCAAATTCGGCAATACTCGCCGCAAGCTTCTCCTGAATTTCCGGCGGCGCGTGAACCAAAATATCACCGGTACTCGCGCGCAACGTTAATACGGCTCTACCTTGAAACATATTGTTCAGAATTGTAAAACCTTCGCCAAGCGGAACATTTTTGAAATAATATGTTTTAAGAATCGGTTCTGGAAACGCTTCCGCAACCGTTTCCAACATTTTCGCAATTGATTCATGATCAGCGGCTCCCGCCCAAGCAATAATTTCATCTTGACTAATTTCAAAAATTAACGCTCCGGGAAATTGATACGATAACAATTGTCGTGCTGTTGTCGCTTTTTTCGTTCCGACTTTATAAATTTTCAGATTCTGATTTTCTGTTTCGCTTGCTGCTGTTTCCAATCGCGTTAATGCTGTTGAAATATCGAGATGTTCTTTTGGTGTTCCCCAAACGGCAATTTGTTCCGGTTTTGCACCGGGGAAAATCAACGCCGACGGAGCAACACGATTAATCAACACGTAAACTCGATAATAATTTTGCCGTTTCAACGCATAAACTTCCAACAACGGTTTTTTTCGTTGCACATCGTCACGATAATTCTTGACGAAATCGGCGATCTTTCGATGTTCGTCGTCCAACGCAACCGCCATGATTGTTTGACGTTCCGCTGAAGGCGTAAAAACAGCATTCGGAAACGCCCGACTCAAAGAAGTATAAAGCGCAGAAAAAACTGTTGCCGGAAAATCATCAACCGAATAAAAACGCGGAACCATTTTATGTGTTGCTGGCAAATCCTGATCAAGTTCCGAAATTGCTTTGGTGATTTCCGCATGTTCCAACGGTGTTGCCATCACCACGAGAATTTTTGTTTCATCGGCATTCGAAACTCGTTGACGTGCCGGTGTTGCGGTTGTTGATGTTGCCGACGACGGATTAAACAGAGCATTCGGACAAATCGCTTTAAGCCATGCTGTCGCATTTTCCACACTGATATATTGCAACGGATAAGATTTGACCACGGTTTCTTGTCCTTCCGCAAGCGGTTGACACGCTTCGTCAACAATCTGTTGAATCTGTTCTAATTTATGTTTCGGCGCCCAAATGAGAATTTGATTCGGAACACCGCCCGCCATCGGACTAATATCAGGATAAAGTTTTTGAATTGTTGTGATCATTTGTTCGCGGCTATACCTGGAACTTTCCGGTAGCGCAACAGAAAGCAATTCCTTTTTACCGTTTCCGGCGCGATCATTCATTTCCTTCACAAGTGTTTCAATTTTTTCGTGTTCGCTTTCTCGTGTGTAAGCCAGAAAATCGCGGTAGTTGACGCGATAACCATAACCTCCTTGAACACCGGGCGTGTAAGTATAAATGATTTGAAAAGTTGCCGACGGAGCAATTTGATATAATAATTCGTAAATGTCGAAATAACTCATTTCGTCCAACGAATATCGTTTCACAATCGGTTTAATTCCTTCCTGATTCCCTGCCGTAACAATTTGTTTAATCGCTTCGGCAACTTCTTTTTGATCTTCGCCGTTGACAAAAACATACGCGGATTGTGTTTGCGGATCGACTTTGAAATAACCGGTTTTTTTCGTTGTCTGCTGTCTGTTATAACTTCGATACCAAGGCATTCGTTCATAGTAATAAGAATAGCCGAGCCGCATCACAAGATCATCGGAAGACATGGATTCCGCATCTTTGAGTTGGCTGCGCAACGTCGTTTCAATCATGACGGGATCGGTATCACCGATAGGGTAAACCGCTAAAACCGGACGAAATTTAGCGTCTTTTTCCCGAAGTTGTTCAAACAAATCTTTAATCCTGAGATGTTCGCGAGTTCTTGCCCGAACAGTAATTTTTTCCGCTGTCGGATCGGCGTAAACATCCGCGTCGGGAATCATCGCTTTGAACAATCCGGTAATCATTTTCGCATCAAGATTTGCTGCCGAATACGCAACGAATTTTTCGGCAAGTTCCGAATCCGGTTCCGATTGTTTATTGGCTTGTTCAATAATTTCCGCAACTTTAACATGTTCTTCCGGTGTTGCCCAAACGAGAATACGTCGGCTTTGTGGTTCCGGCGTGATTTTCAATCCCTGAAAAACATCTCGAATCACCTTAACTATTGTTTCCGGCGTCATTCCGGCAATCGGATACGCAAGCATTTGACGACTGTCAAGATTACCTTGTACTGTCAATGTTTTCGTAACTTTTTCGAGTTCGTCCGATGTTGCCCAAACGAGAAGTCGATTGCCTTGTTTGTCGGAAAACAAGGTCGCGTCGGGATGAGAAACTTTCAAGATTTCCTGAGCGGTTGTCATATCACCGATCGACATTTGGAATACTTTGAGTTGTCGTAACGGTTCACTCGCTTTATTTTCTTCCATCTGTTTCAATATTGTTGCAATTAATTGATGTTCCGACGGTTTTGCCCACACGGAAATTTGATTCGGTGATTTATCGGGAACAACAGCAACACCTTTCAAATCTCTTGCTGCTGTTTTAATAAACGCTTCAAGCCGATCGCGTTGATCCTGTGTTGCCGGATAAATGAACAACATTGGTTCTTCGGGTGCTGTAAATGTTGCAATAATTGCTTTGACATTGGTTTCGATAATTTTTTGTTCATCCGGTTTGGCAATCACCATAATCTGTTTGGCATCTTTGTCCGGTGTAATCATTGCGGTCGGAACAAGCCGCTGCAATCCTTGAATCAGAACCGGAGTTGGTTCCGATTGCAAAATATAAAACCGAACTGTCGGATCGTTGACGGACGGTTCCGACGGATCAAGCGTTTCAATCAATTCCGTAACTTTTTCCAGCAAACGCGGATGTCCTTCGACAATTAAACTTTGACCGTAATAATCATAAGTTGGAATCACGGTTGGAAACATCCGACGAACAATCGACATGATCGTATAAGGATCGGCACGGCGTAACGGAAAACGTCCGTAACGTTTATCTTTGCCGTCGTTTGAAAACGCTTTCACTGCGGCTTCAATCGCTTTGTGTTCTTCGTCTGTTCCCCAAACGATTAATTGTTGCGAATTTTCGTCCAACGCAATTCTGGCACGCGGAGCGAGTTTTTGTAATTCTTGAATATAATCGAGCGGCATATTGGTTGTGAATGATTCTCTGCCGCGTCGTACCGGATAAAAACCGGTTTCAACCGGATACGCTTTGAAATATCGTTTCTCTTTGTCGGGATCAACGGCGTCCAGTTGGGCAAGCAACAACGTCAGCGCATTTTTTTGATCCGGTCGAATCCGAATCACAAGCCGACCATTTTGAACGTCGTCCGTAATTTTTGCATCGGGATAAATTTCCTTGAGAATCGGAACAACAGTGGACGAGTCAACATTCTTCAAATGATGTACGTAAACTTCTTCCGCAATCGGTTTTGCCGTTTCCGATTGACGAAGAATTTTTTTGACATTGTCAACATCTTTCACGGTACCTTGAACAAGAATTTGACTGTTTTCATGATCAACAATAACTGTTGCGCGTGGAGCAATCGTGTTGATGGATTTAAGCAATGGCGGCGACGGCAATTTTGCAACGGAAACAAATTCCGTTGCGCCGTCCAATTGAGTCAATAATTCAGTAACAGGTTCTTTCCAATCGCTGCTCATTTGAAGAATCAGTTGATTATTAGCGGCGTTGACGGTTGCTTTAACTTCGGGAAACACTTCGTTAAGAACCGCAAGAACGGTAGAAGGGGCGGCTGTTTGAAGAGAATGGACAACAATTTCTTCTTTCGTTGCCGAGACTGTTTCGCTTGCGGTCAAGACGGCTTTGATTTTATCGAGTTCTTCTTTGGGACCTGTTGCGATAACTTGTAAATTTCGGCGATTTTGAATAATCACGCTGTGTGGTGTCATTCGAGTCAATTGCCGTAACACATCCGCCGGAATTTCCGTTTTCAGTGCAATAAACGCAATATCTTTGTTGACATCTTTATCAAGTTCTTCGACCGCTTTTTTGATGGTTTCCTGAATATCCGGTGTTGCAACCGCGATTACGGCGTTGGTACGCGGATCGTACGAAAAATCGGCGCTGGTCATCATATTGGCGAGAACAAGTTGCGAAGTATAAGCGTAACCGCGAAGCATCGGATAAACACCAAGAACCGGTTCCGCTGTTTCGGCGGCTTGAGAATCGGCAGACAGGGCGGCGGATTGTTTTCGTCCGGTAATTTCATCGTACAACCGTTGAACCAATTCATGCTGTTTCGCTGTTGCCCAAACTGTTACCAAACCTTGTTTGGTATCGCGTAATTCTACAATATTTTCGAGTTCTTTTTTTGTAATAAGTTGTTTCAACATTGCCGAAAACCGTGTCGCGTTGGAAACCGACAAACGGTACGAAATAATCATTTTGTCTGTTTCGGGTACTGCCGCCGCTTCCAATTCCGTAACGGCTTTGGCGAGCATTTCTTGCTCTTTTGCTGTTGCAACCACAAGAATTTGTCCTTGTTCGTCGTCCAACGAAAACACTCCAGCCGGAACAACTGTTTGAAGCTGTTTGACTGTTTCGGTGTTCATTTTTTTTGTCGTGTCGGTGTATTTGTACAGTTTGGCAACCGGTTCGTCTTCCGGCTGCGGTGATTGTTTGAGCGATTCAAAAAACGCTTTGATTTTTTCCTGTTCCGCCTGTAACGCTAAAACAACAATATTATTCGCAACCGGTGTTTCGGAAACCACAGCGGCGGGAAACGATGTTTTGAGAACGCTAATAATTTCCTTGCCGATGGTCAACGAATTATCATACGGATTTTGTAACATTGCCGGTCTTGTCGGTGTGACGGTACTGAGTCCGCGTTGCATTCGTCCGAGCCGCCAAAATTGCGACGGTGACGCATCAAGATACGGCGTGATCGAATAACTGGCAAGAACCAATTCGCCATTCGGTGCGCCGCTGTCCGCTTCAAGCATTTTGAAAATCGTATCAATTTGTAAGTGTTCCGGTTCGGTTACGAAAATATGAATTTCTTTTGAATTTCCAATCCGAATAGATTTACCGGTTGGAATAAATTCTTTGAAAACAGTTTCGAGTTTAACGGGATCATTTTTTTCGATTTTGTACGTTTTCCAAACCGGTGGCGGCGGCGGCGGTGAACCGGGAGTTGGCGGGGCGCCTGGCGCTGGCGGCGGATTCTCAACCGATTCGATTACTTTCTGGAGAACAAGAAGTGTGCCGGCTGTATCGGTAATAATCAAAGAATTACCCGGCATCGGAATAATTTGACAAAATGCTCCTTTGAACGGTTCCAACGCCTGAATCACATGAGCGCGGTTGCGGCGTTCTAATGGAAAAATAACCGAAGTGTATTCAAAAGTTCCGCGTTCGTGTAATTCTTCCGGTTTCAGTTTTGGCAAAAACTGAATCGGAATTTTCCCGCGTTTCAAATCGAAAAGCATCAACATTTTATCATTCCGAATGAGCGTGTATCCTTTGGTTTGCAAGACGCTGTTGAGTAGATCAATTGCTTCGGAGGGCGTGTAATCCCGTTGGTCGGCGTAGTTGAACGACCCTGGTGGCGGCGCATCCATAACAAGTTGCAAACCAACCTGTTCGGCAAACCATTGAAGAACATCCGCCCAACCTTGCAATTTAAAATGAAAACGAATTGTTCTTTCGCTGAAAACTTTGGGCAACAACACTTTTTGTGCCGGAGTTAAAACATCGGCGAGTTTCTGTTCATTTTGTTCGAGAACGGCAATCCATTGATTTTCCGGTACTTTGGCAAGTTCCTGAGAGCGAAGCACCAGAAGCCGTTGCACTTCCGCCCGCTGCGCATCCGTCAATCCAAGCCGCGCCGCAACTTCAGGATGCGCAAGACGAATCAAACTCTTTTTAGGATCATAAGTCGTTTTTGACTCTGGAACTACCGGAGTCGGTACTTCAGGAGTTGGTGTTGCCGGCGCAGGAACTGCCGGTGTTTCAGGAGTTGGTGTTGCCGGCGCAGGAACTGCTGGTGTTGCGGGAGTTGGCGTTGCCGGCGCAGGAGCTGCCGGTGTTTCAGGAGTTGGCGTTGCCGGCGCAGGAACAGCCGGTGTTGCGGGAGTTGGTGCTGCCGGCGCAGGAACTGCCGGTGTTTCAGGAG
>JAIRTV010000300.1 GCA_031254675.1 Planctomycetaceae bacterium
CAATGAATAATTCCACCCCCAATATTCAAAATTTTTCATCACGTCATCCGACAGGACTTTTGGTTCTTTTCACAACAGAAATATGGGAACGGTTTGCGTTTTACGCGATGCGAGCCATTCTTATTCTTTATTTGGTTGACGTTTCGACCAGCGAACACACGCCGGGGTTTGGTTGGAGCGAAGCGGATGCTTATAAATTGTACGGTTGGTACACCGGTTTGGTCTATCTTTCGCCACTCTTAGGCGGTTGGCTTGCTGACCGGTTCTTCGGACAACGGCTTTGCGTCACAATCGGCGCAACCTTGATGGCGTTAGGCGAATTTTTTCTTGCCGCTACTGAAATTGTTCGTATTGGCGGCGGTGTTAAAATTACCAGCGAAACCGATCCGGTTGCTTTATTGGTGTTCTATGCCGGACTTGGGTTGATGATTTTGGGCAACGGTTTTTTCAAACCATGTATTTCCGTCATGGTCGGGCAACTGTACGCACCAGGCGACCGAAAACGTGATTCCGCTTTCTCCATCTTTTACATGGGAATCAATATCGGTGCTTTTTTCTCGCCGCTGATTGCCGGAACGATTGCCGAAAAATACGGTTATCATTTCGGTTTTATTATTGCGGGAATCGGAATGCTTTGCGGTTTGCTGTCATTTACGGTGTTCGGGCGATACTATTTAAAAGGAATTGGTGTGGCGCCGACAAAACGACGGGCAACACAAACACCGGAAGAGTTGGAAGCCCACGAAAAAGCCGTGTACGAACAAACAAGACCATTGGTTCGCAAAGATTGGGATCGTATTTTTGTTATTTTGACACTTTCAATTTTCGTGATTGCTTTTTGGGCGTCGTTTGAACAAGCCGGCTCATCGCTTAATATTTTCGCGAAAAATAATACGAACCGCACTGTTGCTCCGTTGATCACAAGTTATTCGCCCGAATTTATTGTTCGTAATCTTTATTTGAATAACGAAACGGTAGTCGAGTATCAAGCGGTGATTACGCGGCTCAAGAATTTGGAAGACCAAACCGAGCAACTTGCCCAACAGACCCAAATCGCGAGAGAACCCCTTGATCAACGTCTGCAACATTTATTTTCCTTCCGTAGCGCGACCAAAGAACAATCTGTTGTCGAGATTTATCCCGAACTGGTTAAAGACTCCGCTGGTTTACGGGAGCGGCTTCAGAATAATCGCGAAGGCGATATTCCTGCTTTGTTGGAGAAGTTGGAAAAGATTGAAGACTCTTTGGGCGAACATTTTGTTCCCAAAGCGGAATCGTTTACTTTTCCGGCAACTTGGTATCAATCCGTCAACGCTTTTGGAATTGTGATTTTTGCTCCGATTTTTACTTTGATTTGGTTCTTCCTTGCCCGGCGTGGTATCGAACCGAGTACGCCGACAAAATTTGCGTTGGGGTTGTTGCTTGTTTCTGCGAGTTTTCTGATTATGATTCCTGGCGCTGTTGAAGCCAAGACAACAAACGGAAATGCAGCGGCTTATTGGTTGGTGCTTTGCTATCTTTTAGCGACATGGGGCGAGCTTTGTCTTTCTCCGGTTGGGCTGTCGATGGTAACAAAGTTGGCGCCGGCGCGTTTGGCGTCGTTTTTCATGGGCATTTGGTTTATGGCGAGCAGTGTCGCGTACATTCTTGCCGGTTATTTGGCGAGTTATTTTGGTTCTGGTGACGGTATCACTTTTTTCTTTGGAGCGGAATCGGGGCTTGCTGATTTTTTCCTTGTCATGGCGATTATTCCTATGATTATTGGAATTATTGCGTTGATTTCCGCTCCGAAGCTGAAACGTATGATGCACGGTGCCGGTTAATTGGAATTGGTTGTGTTGTCGGAAATCGAACCGCCCAACAACAATCGAACTTCCTGACGAATTTCTTCGGGAAGATCGTCAATTTTTTCGGCTTCCCATTCTTTTTCTTCGGTGGAATCTCCTGATTTTAGGACTTGTTTGACGCGAATTTTTGTTTTTCCGTCCTTATCGGTAACATAGGACACCGACAATTGTTTTGCGGATGACGAAACGGCGGTTTTTGTTTGTTGTTCATCTTGATTGGGCAAAATCAGGAGTTGATCGCTATCGACGCCGCCTTGCATTTGCCGAAAATATTCTTCCATTTCGCGCATCATTTTTTGTGGATTTTGGGGACCGATCCAAACGTCGGGTCCCAATTTCATTCCTGATGGCGGCGACAAGGGTTGTGGAACGAGGGAGCGACCGCGAAACATGGGGTTTCCTTGAACGACCATGGATTCAATTGGACGAGGGGCAGGCGTAATATTAAGATCAAGAGTTGCTCCGTCTCGAATAATTTGAATTGGTTGTGTGGTATCTTTGACTTCGGAAACTTGACCGACCAGATCGTGCAAGGAGTTGATTTCTTTTCCGGCGAATTGCAGAATGACATCGCCGCGTTTCAAACCGGCTTTCGCTGCCGGACTCTCGGCGACAACTTGTTCGACCACAACACGCCCAACATCTTGAGCCGGCTGATTAACGGGTTTATTTTCCTTTTTCGCGCCGAAATGGGCAAGGAAAATATCGGGAACAGGCGCAACCTGAACTCCGATCCAAAAAGATGCCGGAGCCAACATTGTTGTATTTTGATCTGTTTCCGGTGGATTTTGTGTCGTCTTATTTTCGGTGTTGGCGTGGAGCCAGAACACCGAAAAAGTTAAGAAAAGCACGCCCAAAAGTAATTTTGCGAAAGATTTTCTAGTCATTTTCATTTTTCTGTTTTGAACATAGTTAAGGTTAGAAATTTTTCTAAAAGGTCCGACCTTCCGACCTTTTATTCTATTATGGGTATTACGATAAATAAAAAAAGTTGTTCGAAAAATTTTTCTAAATTTGGTGAAATTGGAACGCTGGCGTTTCGGATTAAAACGCTGACGCGGCAATGCGACCATGGATGAAAATCCTTCGGCAAAAGGTCGCCCACCATTTACAAAAACATTGCCCACCTGATGGTGGGTGATGTTTCTAAAAAGGTGGGTGATGTTTCGCCGAAACATCACGTCGGCGTTAGCCGACCAGCCCCTGTTTTTGGACAGCAATTTGTGTTGCCAAACGGTTTTGGAATCCAATTGCCGTCCGACAAGGGTCAGAATTGCCTAACGGCAATGCAACCTTTCGGCGAAAGGTTGCCCACCTGAAAAGAAAGATTGTCCACCTGAAAGGTGGGTGATGTTTCGCCGAAGGGTTTTCACCCACCATCACGTCGGCGTTAGCCGACTCGACCCTGTTTTCGGACGGCAATTTGTGTTGCCAAACGGTTTGAAATCCAATTGCCGTCCGACAACAGGGTCAGAATTGCCTAACGGCAATGCAACCGTGGATGAAAATCCTTCGGCGAAAGGTTGCCCACCTAATAGTAAGTAATATTGATACAAGGGCTCCAAACGGTAAAAGTATGGCGGCTTGGCGTTCCAATGCCAATATAATATTTGGAATAAGTCATTGATAAAAAAATTTTCAACATGATCAGGTGGTTTTTAATCTGGTTCGGCGAGCAAATTATTCCGTTCCATATTGACAATCAATCATTTTGGGTAAAAATAGAATCTTCACTAAAAAAATTTTAGAATTAAATAGT
>JAIRTV010000334.1 GCA_031254675.1 Planctomycetaceae bacterium
AGAAATATAGTTCGCCTTGAAGAAAAATATCCGTACGATATTTGGTTGTTCAGTCGCTATAGTGATGATGAATTTCCGAACATGCATAATGCTGATTTTGTACAAAAATGGAATAAAAAATGGCGTTATCCTCACTTTATCACAACCGGTAATCTTTCCGAACCATTCAACAAAGTTCGCGAAAAATTCGGCGATCAGATTCCCACTCTTTCGGGTGATATTCCAAGTGGTTGGGCGCAACATCCCGTTTGCACTCCAGAACTTCTCGCACAAAAATTTGAAGCCGATTCACTTTTACCAACCGCAGAAAAACTCGCAACAATTGCACGATTACTCAATACGGATTATGTTTATCCGTTGCAAAAATTTCAACGTGCTTACGATGCGTTGTTGACAAACGATGAACATTCCTACGGAACAAGTGGATATAAAGGTCGTGATGTTTTTGAAACATGGTTGCAACATCGGGATTGGATTAACAAAGCGGAACAAACCGCTCAAACGGAAAGTGAACGTGCCTTAAAATCCATTGCACGAAATATTCCTGTACAGAAACCATCTGTTATTGTGTTTAATCCGACATTGCAATCACGTATTGAAACGATTGATGTTGCTCTTGGCAATGGAACATCCGTTAAAATTCGTACACATGAAGTTCCACCGCTCGGTTATACGGTTATTGAACTCCCGCAAACACATCAAGAAACCAAACGAAAAATCGTTACGACACCGCCGATTCTCGAAAACCGTTTTTACCGTTTGACATTTACCGAAGATGGAAGCATTTCAAGTATTTTTGATAAAGAAATCAATCGTGAATTACTTGATACAACAGCACCATATTGTTGTAATCAATTTGTGTACACGAAAGATGCCCATAAAACATTTGTATCACCGAAAACCGCAACGTTTGAATATTCGGAGGATGCGTTCAATCAAACAATTCTTGTTAAACTAAGTGATTCGAACACACTCGCCGATATCGAACAAGAAATTACGTTACCGAATGAGGAAAAACGAATCAATATCGATAATCGTTTCAAACATGTTCATGATCTGTTCAACAAAAAACGATATTATCGTTTTGGTTATTTTGCTTTTCCGTTTCTCGTGGAGAATTTTGATTTTCGTGCGCAAATCAATGGTTGTGTTTTACGTCCGAAAATTGACAAGACGGGACACACCACAGATTCTTACACGGCGGCGCGCGAATGGGTTTCTGTTGGCAACAATGATTTTACCATTGGACTTATTCAACTTGACAGTCATCTTGTCGAATTTGGTAAAATTCATTCGAATAAAAAAGAAATGAATATTCCTGCCGCATCTTCTCATATTTATTCGTACATTTTTACTGATTGGCTGCAAATGCACACAAACGGCGGTTCGTCTATCAATCCGCGGTTCCGTTACGTTATCACAAGTAAATCGGGAAACTGGCAAAAAGCTGAAATCAGTAAAATTGCCGAACGGGCTTCGACGGCGTTGTTGACAACCATCGTCAGTCAACCGCAAAATGGAACTCTTCCCGAAAAATCACATAGTTTTCTAAAAATTTCCGACACAAAAAATGAATCACATGTCCGGCTTTTAACATTGAAATTAAGCGAAGAACCGGGGAATGGTGTTATTGCACGATTTCATGAAGCAACCGGTATTCCTGTTGATCATATTACTTTGATCGGTATTCCGCCAAACACAACACTAACGGAATGTTCTGTTACAGAAATAGATCGAAATCCGTTGTCCGAACAAACTATTTCTCTATTACCGTTTGGCTACGCAACGATTCGCGTGAAATTTAATGAAAACGGAATCGAATCGCCCAAACCTGAACTCAAAAAGAAAAACGATGCATCGGTAACAATAAATTGGTTGCCGGTCAAAGATGCGGTTCAGTACAATATTTATCGTGGCAACCACGCTGAATTTGAAACGGATATTTACCATTTGCTTACAACAGTAACAAAATCAGAATTAACGGACAATTATTTAAATCCCGGTCAAGAATATTTTTACCGTGTTGCTGCTGTAACGTCGTTATTGAATGAAGGTGTTGCGTCGGAAATACTTGCGGTAACAACCGATGCCGAAGGTCATTCGCCGCCGGCTCCTATCGGTTCGTTTGATACTGGTCTTGTAACACTTCCCGAAACCGCTCACGGCGATAATCCTGATCAACTTTATTTGATTTGGGGACAAAATATGGAATCCGATCTTTCGCATTATGAACTTTTTCGTAGTGAAATGAAAGGTTTCACGCCAAACTCCGATAATTTCGTTGCAAAAATAAAACCAGGACAATATTGTGTTGTTACGTTTGAGGACACTGGGCTTAAAAGTTTTACGCAATATTATTATCGTGTTTGTGCTGTTGACAACGCGGGTCATATCGGTGAAATGAGTCCTGAATTCACCGGTACAACTCGAGAACCTTATCGAGAATAATTTTGTTTATTACGAAAAAAATATGACGTGTATTATGCCCAGAAAGAGTAGAGAAAATGACTTCATATTACTCTACTCTTCGATTTTTATTGTCACTTGACCGCTAAAACATTATAACATATATCATACTCTTTTTAAGATATATCATATATTTTTCTATTGACACAAATAAACATCAGATTAAACTTATCATAATTGTTTAGTAGAATTTTTGTTGAATCGTAAAGATTTTAAACGATCAGCATTCTTTAATACTTTTGGCGAAAAACGTTGCGCATTTTGCGATTAAAATGGAAAAATACAAAATCACTAAACATTAGATTAGTTTTTATTTAACTTTTTTTATTCTTGAAAGGAAACAAAAAATGTTTCAAAAAATTTTGTTGACAACTTTACTGAGTTTTTTATTTGTTGCGATAATATCGGCAGAAACAACACCAAATCAACCGAACGCCCGTCAAGCTCCTGATTGGGTCAACAACGGTGTGGTGTATCAGATTCACGCACGTGCGTTTACCAAAGAAGGAACACTGCCCGCCGCAACCGCAAAACTTCCTGATCTCGCCAAATTGGGAATTACAATCGTTTATCTTTGTCCGGTTTTTGTTGCAGATGATGATGAACGTCAGGAATTTTGGAGCCCGCGCCAGAAAAAATCCGGCATGAATAATTCCAAAAATCCGTACAGAATGAAAGATTATTACAACGTCGATCCCGAATACGGAACCAATGACGATCTGAAACAATTTGTCAAAACAGCTCATCAATTGAAAATGCGCGTTTTGTTGGATTTAGTGTATCTTCATTGCGGTCCCACTGCCGTGTTCATCAAAGATCATCCCGATTTTTTGAAACGTGATAAAGAAGGGAAAATCATCAATGCGTCATGGGCTTTTCCCGCATTGAATTTCGATAACCCAAAGTTACGAGAATATCTTTGGAAAAACATGGAATATTGGGTACAAGATTTCGATGTTGACGGATTCCGTGTTGATGTTGCTGATGGGATTCCGCTTGATTTTTGGGTCGAAGGACGCAAACGGATCGAAAAAATTCGTTCCGATATTGCCATGCTCGCAGAAGGTTCACGCCCGGAAAATCAACTTTACGCCTATGATATGAATTACGGTTTTCCCATTTATCCTGTTATTCGTGACGTTATGGATGGCAAAAAACCGGCAAGCGATCTCGCAAAAATTAAAAATACACAAACCGCAAAACAACCAAAAGGCGGACGGTTTATACATTATATCGATAATCACGATATTGCTAATGATGATTACGAAAAACGTCGCGAACATCATTGGGGAACAGATGGCGTTGAAGCGGCTTTAGTCGCCTGTTTCAC
Organism: Planctomycetaceae bacterium; assembly: GCA_031254675.1. Classification (GTDB taxonomy): domain Bacteria; phylum Planctomycetota; class Planctomycetia; order Pirellulales; family Thermoguttaceae; genus WRKP01. Next base: position 3,797 of record JAIRTV010000334.1, read on the forward strand.
TTTTGACGGCGTACCAATGCTTTACAATGGTCAGGAAATCGCAGATAAATCCCGACACAGTATTTTTGGCAATCTTCCAATCGACCGATCAAAAACTGATACAAAAGAAGGACAAAATCGTTTCATTTTTTGTCAAAACATCATCAAACTCCGAAAATCATTTCCGGCTCTTTGTGCGTTAGGAAAAACTACGTTTGTCGATAACGATCACCCCGAAGAAATTCTTTCCTTCGAACGAACATTTGAAAACGAAAAAATTCTTGTCGTTATCAATTTTCGCAACAAACGTGTTACGGTTAATGTCCAATCGGAATTTGTTCCTTTGGCAGAGTTATTGAGTAAGGGTAAACTTATTGCCAATGAAAAGAACAAAAATCCTTCATTTGAACTTCCTGAATACGGCTGGTTCATTGGTAAAGTGCAATAACGCAAAAATCAAATTTATCATTGCCGTCAATATATTATACTTCAAATACACTTCAAAGAGTCCCCTTTTTGATGTTAAATTTTTATAGCGTCATTTTTTTGAGGGGGGACGTGTGGTTTATGAATTGATATTGTAAACAATGTTTTCGCTTAAAACGGATCATTCGCTTGCGATACTAACTAAACCACTCATACCAAAGAACAACACTTTAATTAAATGATGATTACCCAAAGTATAATTTGAAACCAATATCATTATTAATTCGTACAAAAACATGAAAAACAATAACGCTACGACAATTCCGAAAACATACAAATGGGAACTTTTAGTTCTTCTTTGGGTTGCGTATTTTTTGAATCAAGGTGATCGACAGATTTTTAGTGCGGTTTTGCCATTGATCAAAAACGATATGGGATTCAGCGATGTTCAACTCGGACTTGTCGCAACAATTTTTACCATTTGTTACGGTTTATTTGTACCGTTTTCCGGTTTTGCCGGCGATTTGTTCAAACGGCGAAGTGTTGTGTTTGGTAGTTTGTTGATTTTCAGTTGCGGAACATTGTTGACCGGTTGGGCAAATGGACTCATTATGTTGATTGTTTTTCGTTCAATAACAACCGGTATCGGCGAAGCGTTTTATTATCCAAGCGCCAACGCCTTGATCGGACAATACCACCACAAAACACGGGCAACCGCAATGGCAATTCATCAAACTTCCGTCTATACCGGTATTGTTTGCGGCGGTGTTTTGGCGGCATGGATTGGTTCTCATTTTGGTTGGCGTTTTTCGTTTTACTGTTTCGGAATACTTGGCGTTTGCTGGTCACTTGTGGTTTTATTGCGGTTACGAAATGACCGACAAGACACCGAAATATTATCGCAAACAATAACCGATTCAAAAAAAGAAACCATTCCCATTCGCGAAATAATACGACAAACATTGGGAAAACCAACAATCTATTTTCTTTCGTTGGCATTCGGAGGACATGTTTTTGTCAATATCGGATTTTTAACCTGGATGCCGACTTTTTTGTATGAAAAATTTGAAATTTCATTGACCAGAGCCAATTTCGACGCCATGTTTTATCATCATGCTTTTGCGTATTTAGGAGTTTTGGCTGCTGCCGCATTTTCCGATTATGTTGCGCGATATCGTAAAACAATTCGTATGGAAGTGGAAAGTTTCGGAATGTTGCTGGCAACTCCGTTTATTTTTCTGATGGGTTATTCGGACAATTTTTGGATCGTTTATATTGCTCTTTGCGGGTTCGGAATATTTCGCGGCGTTTATGACTCCAATCTTTTTGTTGCTTTATTTGATGTTATCGAACCAAAATACCGCTCAACCGCAACCGGTATAATGCTTGCCTTCGCATTTCTGATGGGAGCCATTTCGCCGGTCGCGCTTGGTTGGATCAAACAAAATATCGGTCTCGAACAAGGAATTATGGGACTTGCGGTTGTTTATTTACTTTCATCAATCTCCGTTTTTATCGGATTGAAAACTTGTTTTTTGAAAGATTATTATACGGAATCGCAAGATATCAATTAACCGCACGGTTAAATTTCATGAGGGAAACCGTTTCAATTTTGATTGCTGTTTCGTTTTATTCATTTTATCAACCAAGCCGCGAATGTCACGAAAATCATAGAAGAACACGGAATTTTTCTTATTTTTCCCGTGTATTTTATGTTCAATTTATTCTTTGCGCAAACAATTGTTTTGTTTGAACGTTGGCGATTTTTACGAGGTTTGCCAACTTATCGCGGCAATGACCGCAGACGCGAAACAACAAGGCAAGCATTATGTCCGCCAAACCCGAAACTGTTAGATAATACGGTTGAGATTTTACATTCTCGTGCCGTGAGCGGCGTAAAATCAAGATCACATTCGGGATCAGGGTTTTCAAGATTGATCGTGGGCGGAACAATTCCATCGCGAATTGATTGAAGACAAAAAATCGTTTCCACCGCTCCACTGCCGCCAAGAAGATGACCAATCTGACTTTTCGTACTCGAAATCGGAATCTTGTACGCTTTGTCCCCGAATGATCGTTTAATTGCCCGGGTTTCGGCAATATCACCGAGAACTGTTGCGGTTCCGTGTGCGTTGATGTAGTCCACCTCGCTCCGGTCAATTCCCGCATCGGCAAGCGATTTGACAATTGCTTTCATGGCTCCGGTTCCGGCTTCGTCCGGTTGCGTAATATGTGTTCCGTCCGACGTCAAACCGGTTCCAAGAATTTCGCCAAGAATATCGGCTTTCCGTTTCCGAGCGTGTTCCAACGATTCCAGCACGAGAACTCCGCAACCGTCGGACAACACGAAACCGTCGCGGTCACGATCAAAAGGACGACTTGCGCGTTCGGGTTCGTCGTTGCGTTCGGACAACGCCCGCATGGCGTTGAAGCCCGCCAAACCCAACAATGTTGCGGAGGCTTCGCTGCCGCCCGTAAGAACAATGTCCATTTCACCATAACGAATCATTCGCACCGCATCCGCTAAGGCATTGATCGAAGTCGCACACGCTGTTGAGACCGCATACGACGGTCCCATCAAACCATAATAAATCGAAACATTCCCCGCCGCCGAATTGGGCATAATTTTGGGAATCGTAAACGGAGAAACTTTGGAAATGCCTTTTTGAATAAGACGAAGATGTTGGTTTTCGATTTCGCTAAGCCCGCCAACACCGCTTCCGATTACCACCGCACATCGATCACGATCTTCTAACGAAAAATCGAGACCGGATTGTTTGACCGCGTCAATTGACGCAACCATGGCGTATTGGACAAAACGTTCCAACCGCCGAGCATCGTGAGGAGCAAGATATCCGTCGGTTGTGAAGTTGTGGCATTCGCCGACGAGCAACGATTTCATTCCTTCGTGAGGCATTGGAGTTCGGCGAATCCCCGAAACTCCTTGACAGATATTCCTCCAAACATCCTCCGCGTTAAAGCCAAGAGGTGTCACCAATCCGTAACCCGTAACAACAACACGATGCATGGCGATAGGAAGAAATGGAAAAAAAAAGTAAAAATAGGAAACGAAACCTTGTTAATTTGGCTATTTTGCAACTTCACGGTTGCTGAGAATCAGATAAGCAACAATGAAAATCGGAATCGCATACGCTAAGGTCATTACCCCGTGATTCAAGAGCCAGCCTGCCGGAATATCAAATCCGGACACAACCGCTGTATCATACACCGCATATTCGGAAAGCGGCGGAACCGCCTGACCTATCAATGTCAGAAAAAGACCAAAAACTTTATCAGCCGCTTTGATAAACGAAGTCGAAAAACTTGTTGGCAAATCGACGACCATGTTTTGTTGGATCAGAAGCCGATAGAACGATTCAAACGGTCCGCCGCCGAGAACTTTGTTCAAACCAATTTCAATCATAAACGATTTGGAAAAACCGGCAATCATAATTCCAACCGTCGAAATCATCGCAACCGCCCCACTAAGGAACGTACTGAACAAAACGCCAAACGAAATCACCACCAACATCTGCATCCAAATACCAAAATAACCCTTAACAAAATTCAACCGAACAGAACCATCATTCGCCCGAAGATATAAATCCGCCTGCGCAACTCCAATATATTGTTGATTATCAATACATTGCAGCCAAATTTCAAAACGCCCGTCTGCAACAATATCTTTGTAAAAATCAAATTCGCGATGTTCGGTGAATTGGGGATTTATTTTTTCTTTTCGGGTGGTTTCGTCGTCGGGAAAAGCGTAAGCGGTGCCGGTTTGGGTTCGCCCGCGGCGTTGGATAATTTGCGGAGTTCCTTCGAATGTCCATGGAATTGTTAGGGCTTTGGTGATAAATTCTTCGGTGCTGAATGTCATTACGTCAATTCGCAACCCTGTTACGGGATTGCGAACAGCCAAACTGCCGGTAACACGTTTTTCGATATCGCCTTTATGAGTTCGGAAGACGCCCAATGTCATTTCGACTGGCAAACCGTCTCGAAATAGTTCTTTGGGAAACATTTCCTCGCGAATTCCATCGAAGGCGAAAACGGCGGCTTCTTCATGACTTCCTTCGGAGAGTTTTGTGCTTCCGCCGATATAAGAGCGATATTCCCATTCGTGTCCGACATTAATTCCTTTGATGGAATCTAAACCGTCCGCTCCGCGAAAACCAAGTTTTGCGTAAACCGGAATTCGAGCTTGAAGAGTTCCTTGCGATGCGTGAACGGTGTATCGAGTTTGATCGCCGATTTTTTCTTGAGTGATGAGATGGGTATGACCGTTGACCATTCCGACGCTGACGGTTCCGTCGGCGGACACGACAACCGGATGTTTATGACCATTGGTAAGACGTGTTTCGCCACGAAAAACAATCCGTTTGGGGTCATTGATTGTTGTTGTTCCGGCTTCGATGGAGACGGGGGTGAGATCTTCTTTTTCGGTGAGGAGGTGGGAGTGTTGTAATCCGTTGGTAACGAAAAGATAGCTGGAAATTCCCATTAAGATCAAAATGACAGTTCCGATGAGTCCGATCCCGAGAACACGTCCAAATACCAATTCGCTGCTGCGAACCGGTTTGGTAACAACAGAATAAATTGTTTTTGTTTTGAAGTCGGTTGGGAGGCTGAAAGAGCTTAAAAACAACGAGAGAAGCAATACTAAAATGGTTGTTGCGCTCATGACGAACGACATATAGAGTTTTGCGGGATCTTCGCTGTTGGGGTCGAGAAACCAGCCGGCGAACAGCAACAGAATCATAAACAGCGCAAAAACGAACAAAACACGTCGTCGAATTGATTCTTTGATTGTTAGGCGTGCGATAGCCCAAGTTCGAGCGAATGAGAGTGACGTGATATTTTCGATGCCGCGTTCTACTGCGTGGGCAAAGGGGGTTAAAAATCCGGAGAGACCGTGCCGGATAATAGAAAACAACGCTCCAACAAATAGTGCCACGACCAATAAAACGGCAATTGCTTGAATCCAATCAAGAGCGGCAGTGGGAAACCATTCAAAAAACGGTAAAATATTTTGTTCTAAAATCATGGACGTAAACAAAAAAAACGGATTGCTATAAAAAACGGTCAGAACAATAAACGGCAATCGGTAAAATATTGGGGTTTATGTATTGTGATATTTCGTGATATTTTGCAATACATGATTTGTTCCGATTGGTTTATGTTACGATGGGTTACGGATTTATTTCAGTTCTTTTGTTTTGTTTAAGGAGTTAATCTTTAATTTTGATTTTGTTATTTTACCTAGGAAAAAGAACTTTGCAAGTTCTCGGCTGAAATTTTTCCTCTTATGTTCTATGGAATCCGATTGCCAGCCGAACACAGGGTCAGAATTGCCTAGCGGCAATGCAACCGTGAGTGAAAGCTCTTCGGCGAAAGGTTGCCCACCTTGTTTGCCGAAAGTTGTCTCAAAGGTGGGTGATGTTTCGCCGAAGGGTTTTCACCCACCATCACGTCGGCGATAGCCGACTTGACCCTGTTTTCGGACGGCAATTTTCCAACCAAACGCAGGGACAAGTCAGCACGGGTTAAATTTCTGGAAATTAGACTTCAACTTCTGGGAGTTTGAGTTAAACTCCTGGGAGTTCGAGTCAAACTCCTGGGAGTTCGGGTTAAACTCCTGGGAGTTCAAGTTAAACTCTTGGGAGTTCGAGTCAAACTCCTGGGAGTTCAAGTTAAACTCCTGGGAGTTCGAGTTAAACTCTTGGGAGTTCAAGTCAAACTCCTGGGAGTTTGGGTTAAACTCTTGGGAGTTCGGGTCAAAACTCCATACGTATTAAGTTAAAGTATTTTTGGGATTCTTTGGCGTTTTGTTAGAATGGGGCGTTTTTATAGAACTCGGCAGAATAATCAGTTTGGCATCTCAGCAACTTTGAGGAAAAATAACCCTTCACCAAAAGATTTTCACTCACGGTTGCTTATCTTGTTTGTCTAAATTAACAATTGTCTTGCGAAGAATCAGCAAATAATCAGAAAAAATCATAGCAAATACCCTATTTTAACTTGTGTTGTTTTTTGGAAATTGATAAAGTTCCTTTCCGAATTTATTTTTCAACATTGATCCTATTATGAAACGTTCCAATTATATTTCCATTTTCCTTATTTTGTTGTTCCTTGCCGGCTGCCAATCAATGCCGCAAGGACAGGAACCAACTGTGTTGGTCGATTCCCGACAACAACAACGATTACCACAACAACACCAATCCGGTGTTGCGGAAAAATTTTTGGCTAAAGCCGCTCACTTTTTACGCGGAGCGATGCCCGAATCAGGATATGTTGCCGCGCAGACCGCTCAAACCACCCAGGAAAATCCTCATCTCCCGAAAATCAAACCACCAACAGTTGCGGATTCGTCACCGGCAACAAATTCGCAAACCATGGGAATGAATCCGGCAGCGTTTTATCCTCCGTTCGCGTCGAAAGTTTCACGCCCGAATTCGATTCAGGCGTCGCAGATGCTTTTTAATTTTGATCTTGCCGGAACGGAAACAGAATCCAACGAATCGGAATTGGAGGAATTGGAAGAACTCGAAGAAACCACGCCAGCACAACCACAGAAAAAAAACTCTCTCGTCAACCTTTTGCAACCACAGCACGGAGATTCGGAACCATTTCGGCAACTTCTAAAACTAATCGCCAAAACCCCAAAAAATGAACGCGGTGTCGATGACGCCAAATTAGAACAATTACTCACAAAATTCCGAACCGAAAATTGGGAAGAAATACCCGAACTCGAAACCAGTTATATTCTTCATCTGCGGAATAGAATTCTCCCCAACTATCGCTCGCCTAAAAAATTGGAAAAACCAACTCAGAACCAAATAAACGATGAGGAAGACGAATTTTATGTTGAGACTGATGAGGCTGATGATGATAATAATGACAGAATCGATAATCAAACAAACAGCAAAAAATACGCCTCCGCTCCGCTTCCACCGTCAAAATCAACAGCGACATCAACGACAAAATCAACGACAAAATCAACCACGTTGAAAAACACGTTGAAAAAAACGGCAACCCATACCGAAACAACAGATCTTTCCGACGAAGATTTGTTGGCGGAAAAACCGTCAAAACGACTTCCGCCTGCGGTATTCAAAACAGCAACCGAATCCGCCAACGAATCCGAAACCGAGTCAGAAACCGAATCCGCAACAGAGTTAGCTGCGAAACCGTCCTCTCTTATGAAAAATTCGTCTTCGCCGGAAAACCAAACTCAACCGGTTTATCCGAAAATCACGCAACTCGAAGGCAGTCAACCAATTGTTCCGGCAGGTTATCAGACAGGACAACATCCACCGCATAACAACCAATTCGGCAACCAATTCGGCAACCAATTCAACAACCAATTCAACAACCAACACGGAAACCAATACGCTTATTCTGCGGAATCAGCAAAAAATGGAGCGATTGTTCACGCCGATTACACCAACTTCGCTAATAATCCCGCTCATAATCCCGCCAACAATCCCGCTAATAATCCTAACAATCATTCTGTTTCCATTTCTCCTTCTCAGTTTAACGACAAAGATTGGGAATTTCTGGTGCGAATGGGCGCTGATCGACTCCGAAATAAAATCGAACGAACTTCCGACGGTCGGACTTTTGCCAACGAAGGCAGACTTCGTGTTCTCGAAATGTTGCTGGGAAACCGCAACGAAGCGGTTAAACCAATTGCGGGAACGGATAGAGCAATTAACGAATTTATGGCAAATCAAATGCTTGGTTTTACCGCATTTTTTGACGAAACCGGAATACCGGAACAACGAACTCGCAACACGCATGCGCTTTTCCGGTTCGACGAAGGGTTGATGGAACTCCGAAAAATCTGTCCAATTAAATTGAAAAAAGTCCAATTTGTTCGAGGTTGGGGCGATACGTTTGGCAATTTTATACCCAGAAACGAAGATTGTCATGCCGGCGAACAACTCGAACTGTACATGGAACCTGAAAATCCAAGCATTCGACGCACGCAACAAGGTTACAACGTGAGTATGTCAATCAGTTACGAGATTCGAGATCAAACCGCTAATGTGTTGCAAAAGATTGACCATATTACGGTTCAAGAAACGAGTTTAAGCCAAAAGCGTGATTATTGTATTTGGTTGCGTGTTTTGTTGCCGGAAAAAATTCCGCCGGGTCAATATCAACTTCGTGTGAGTGTTACCGACACCAACGACGAAACAATGCCCTATACAGAAGAGCAAGTTCCGTTCAAAGTTATTCCGATTGCCAGTCCAGAAAATTAAAAAGTGGTTTGGGTTTGCGTGATGTGTGGTGTGTGTTCAACATCTCTCCAACTTCACACCGCGTTGCCCAAACCACAACCTCACTGCTCCAACCCCACAATGACAGATCAATTCCTTATTCGCCGCAATAAAATAAAGCGTTATCTCATCCGCCAACATTGGGACGCTTTTCTGGTTACCAATCCGATCAATGTCCGTTATTTAACCGGATTTACCGGCGGCAGTGGTTATTTGATTCTTGGCAATTCCGGCGATATTCTTTTAAGTGATACACGGTTCACAATTCAGATTGAAGAGGAATGCCCCGGATTGGATACTTATTTTCGCCGCACAAACGAACCGCTTCCCTATGCGGTTGCCGGAGTGTTGGGACGAACAACCACCGGAAAACTCGGCGTCGAAGCAGAATCAATCACGCTTGCCGGATATGACCGAATTGCACAGGAAATACCGAATTGGCAATTAATTTCCGTCAAAAATCTTGTCGGGGAATTGCGGCAAATCAAAGATCGGAACGAAATTCAATTGATCCGAAAAGCAATTGATACCGCTGATCAGACGTTGCGCGATATACGAACATTTTTATCGTCGGAACGGAACGAAATTGAGATTCGGAACGAATTGGAATATCGAATGCGTTTGAACGGAGCCGAAGACAAAAGTTTTCCGTCAATTATTGGAGCCGGACCGCGTGCGGCTCTTCCGCATGGTTCTCCGAGTTCGCAGAAACTTGCCGGTCAGTCGCATCTTTTGATCGATTGGGGAACAATTGTTCAAGGTTACATGAGTGATTTGACCCGCGTTTTCGTGTTTGGGAAAAAAAATAAAAAACTCCAAACAATTTACGAAACCGTACTCAAAGCACAAAAAGCCGCAATTGAAGCGATTAAACCTGGTAAGGATTGTACTGAAATTGATGCGGTGGCTCGTTCGGTGATTAGCGATGCGGGGTTTGGCAAATATTTTAATCATGGTCTTGGACATTCGTTTGGTTTGGAGATTCACGAATCGCCTCGGTTTGCTTCCGGCGACCACTCAATACTCAAACCCGGAATGGTAATGACAGTAGAACCGGGAATTTACTTGAAAGACTGGGGCGGCGTTCGAATTGAAGACGATATTCTCGTGACCAAAACAGGTTGCGAAGTTCTTAGCCGTCGTGTTCCGAAATCGTTTGAAGAAATGAGTTGCGTTATTCAATGAAAAATGTGTACGTTGTGATTGGCGTTGTTCGGCGATTGTCCGACGTTCCTATTGATAATTCCTTTTTCTGATTTTCCTAATAATCCTATCCTATTTACAAACTACATTTACAAACCACATTTACAAACCACAAAAACTCAAACCACAAAAAACACAATGCTTGGTTCGACATCGCAAATTAATAGTTTTATGAACATGTTCGGGGTTCGTCAAGGATTGCCGATGGAGCAAATTGTTCCGACATCTGGAATTGACAAAGTCGGTGCAAGTGATTCGGTTGACTCGGTAACAATTTCGCCGACGGCAAAGATGTTGCAACAATTTCTCAACATGGAATTGCAGAATACGGATGAGTCTTTGGAGGCGGACGAACTGGGTCTTACGGGTCTTGCGCAACTCAAACAACGTGGTGATATGCTTGCCAACATGCTCCAAACGAAACTCAAAAGTTTTGAAACGAATTTAATTACCGGTATGAAATCGTCGGGGTTGAACACGTTGCAAGAGATGGACGTGAAAAGCGACAACGATAATTTACTTCTTATGAACGACTTACCGAACAAAGAATCAATTCAGAGTTTTTTGCAAAACAACAGCAAACTCAAAGAGCAATTTCAAGAGATTGCTCAATTTGCGAATATTCTTGAGATGTTGCAACAACTTGGTTCGTCGTCTTCGGGGCAGAACACGCCTAATCGTTCAATTATTCCTCCTGCGGCGCAATACACGCAACAATCGCAACCGCTTCGTTCGGAAAACCAACGTCCCGATGCCAACTTTATTGTTCATATTATGCAAGGTCAGGTATCTTATTCGTTTGAATAAATAGAATCAAAATAAGCAATATGTACAGTGTTGGCAACCATTCGGCAAAAGGTCGCCTAAGATCGCCTACTCTTTTGCTTGGAGTACGTACTCCAAGACAGAAGGTAGGCACAAAAAACACGGAAAAGCAAGAGAAAAGGTCTAATATTTACGAGATTAACTCTAATGTTCCCCAGAGGCTTGGGTCTTGGTCGTGCGGAAACGGCGGCTCAACAAGGAAAAATTTGTTGCCGTGTTCGCGGTCAATCAGAACAAAATGAAATCCCAGAGTTGGATGTTCTTTTGGGTCGTAACCAGTTAAAACATCAGAAGGAATCCAAACATCCAACCGATAACTATTGGCTTCCACAAGATTATGCAACTTGATTTTTTCCAAATCAATTGGATTCGGATGATCTTTGGCACGGTGAATCGGCAACCAAAAAACACCCGGTGCAGTTTGGGAATGCCCATTGCCGGTTGGCAGGAAAATAAGACGATGGCAAAACCGTGTGGCTCGATGAATATCCTTGATGTCCCGCGTGTCAAGACAAATCTGAATCCCATCGCTTTCCTCTGGATGAATCGCACGACACCATGGACGTTGCTTTTTATCGAAAACCAAAAGCGAAAACGCAAAACCGTTGTTGTTCCAACCAACCCGCAACTCAAACGGTTGCGAATAATTCGCGTGACCGGAATCAGTTGTCAATTCCGACAAATTCGGAAGACGATACGTTTCGTCAAGATCATATCCTTTACCCGTTCCCATTTTGGGAATGTGTTTGCAAGAAAAACGAAACCGGAATAAAAAACGTTTATCAAACATACGTATCATTTTTTTCGCATTTTGCGTGAACAATTACGGTTTCGCCGAATGGGTTGCCCACTGAACGAGGTTGCGTACTAAATTTCGAAATGCCGGTTCTTCAAAATCTTTTTGATGACCAAGAGCAGTGAAGGCGATTCGGGTTTGGTGGTGCATGCGCGTCCATGTAAGCGGCACATTTTTTTGTTGGGACGACGAGGCTGTCTGATAAATTGTTGCGTCATCTTTTACCGGATTCGTAAAATAAAGCGAACCAACACTATGCCAACGATTCGGCTTTACCTCCTTCAAAATTGGCGAATCGGATTGAGTTTCTACGTTTTCGATTTCGCTACCGATTTCGTTTTTTCCGTGATCATGGTAATTGCCGCCGAGAACATCTCGATCAAACTCCACCCAATTTTCACAATGTTCCGGCAATACTTTCGCTTTTGACTCAAAAGCATGGCAGGCGGTTCGCAATCCGACAAGACCACGTCCAGACGCAACAAATTGTTTAACTTTGGCGAGTTGATCTTTGGGCAACGCAAGACGTCGAACGTAAACAACAAGAACATCGGCTTTGTCTAATATTTCTATATTTGGAAAATTCGCTGTGCCGTGACCGTGCAGAATAACAATATCCCAACCGTTTTCTTTTCCTAATTGTTGCATGAGTGGTGGTAGTAGTTTGTCGGCGTCGTAATGATCATCGCTGACCATAACAGCGATAAGAGGTTTTTGGGGTTGATTTTCCGGCGATTGAGCGTGAAGCGGAATTGCAAAAACGAACAACATAAAGATTCTCAAAAATGGGCGCATGTTTTTGATTTTATGAGATTATTCCAAGAAAACGGTGAAATGTTCACAATAAGACAACGACAGAACAAAATGTTACGTTGATCAATAGTTCCAGAGTTTACACGGAATAAATTCAAATGTCAATTGGAATGCCTCTCATCGCTAAAAAATCGATGCTCTACCTTTTGACGTATCATCTATTTTTTTGCGATTTCTTAATTTCCGAGTGATTGGAGTGGGGCGGGGATTCTTCCGCCAAAATGGACAAATTCATTGCTTGCCCCGATATTCCGAACTTCCAACACCGGCGAAGAACCAAAAAGACCACCAAAATTAATTTGATCTCCTGCTTTCGCTCCGGGAACCGGAATTAATCGTGCGGCGGTGGTTTTGTTGTTGACCACGCCAATCGCCATTTCGTCGGCAATCAACGCCGCAATCGTTTCAGGCGGCGTGTTGCCGGGAATCAGAATCATGTCAAGACCAACACTACAAACCGCTGTCATTGCCTCAAGTTTTTCGAGGCTTAAATGTCCTTGAGCAACCGCATCGGCTAAACAAGAATCTTCCGAAACCGGAATAAACGCCCCACTCAAACCACCAACAGAACTCGACGCAAAAAGTCCGCCCTTTTTCACCGCATCGTTCAACAACGCCACCGCCGCCGTCGAACCAGGCGCCCCAATTTGAGCAATCCCCAATGTTTTCAGAATTTCGCCAATACTATCGCCCACGGTTGGTGTTGGGGCAAGCGAAAGATCAACAATACCAAATTCCGTGTTCAAACGTTCCGCTACTTCGCGACCAATCAGTTCGCCAACACGAGTTACGCGGAAACTTGTAATCTTAATTTCTTCCGCTAAATCGCCAAGCGTTAATTTTTTGCCGTTAATTTTGGCGGCTTCGATGCGGCGTCGCAAACCGGAATCCACCACACCCGGACCACTAACACCAATATTAACCGCCGCTTCCGGTTCGCCGGCACCCATGTACGCCCCCGCCATAAACGGATTGTCTTCGGGAATATTCGCAAAAATAACCAACTTCGCCGCACCAAAACCTTGTTGAGCGGCAGTAGCGTTGGCAATTGCCGGAAGAAGATGTCCAAGTTGCCGGATGGCGTTCATGTTGATTCCCGCCTTACGCGAAGCAACATTGATCGACGCACAAACTCGTTCCGTTTTGGAAAGAACTTCCGGCAACGAATCCAGAACAATTTGTGCACCAGCGGAAATGCCTTTTTGAACCAAAGCAGAAAAACCACCCACAAAATCAACTCGACATTCTGCCGCCGCCTTGTCCAACGTCTGAGCAAGTTGCAACGCCGCATGACGTCCGTGACCGGCAAGAATCAACGCCGCCGGAGAAATCGCAAGACGTTTATTCGTAATAGGAATCCCGTACTTTTCCCCAATTTCATCGCAAATAACAACCAAATTACGTGCATGATCCGTAATTTTATTGTACACTTTCCGGCAAAGTTGATCGGAATTGATACTCGCACAATCGTTTAAATTCAGCGCAAGTGTTACGGCACGAACATCAAGATGTTCATCGTGAAGCATACGGATTGTCGAAAGAATTTCGTCGGTACGGAGCATTGGGAAATGTGGGGATGTGTGATGTGGGGGTTGGAATGAGTGAGATTAAGGGACGTGTGATTTGTGGTTTGAGATGTGTTGTGTACGATTAACAATATTTTGTCATTTTCCACACGACACTCCCCACGTCACACATTCCTCAATGAACATATGGCGGTAAATCGCCTTGAATCACAGCCAAGGTATTTTCAGCGGCACGTTGTTCGGCTTCTTTTTTAGTTGCGCCCCAAGCGGACGGAAAAGTCTGATCGCCAATACGAACACTCACATGAAACGATTTACGATGTTCCGGTCCTTTCACTTCGAGCATTTTATATTCTGGAATATGCCCTAAATATTTTTGTGAGTAATGTTGCAAAACCGACTTATAATTATCAGCGTCGTGATTTTGCAACATTTTATTGATTTCGTCCTGAAAAACTTTCAAAATGAAACGGCGTGCTTCTTCGAGTCCGTTGTCGAGATAAATTGCGGCGATAAACGATTCGACGGTGTTGGCGAAAATGGAATCGGGAACTTGGGTTGAACGTCCCAGTCCGCGACCAAGAATCAGAAATTTGTCCAAACCAAGCCGTTTACAAACCAATTGACAAGTTGCACGACTAACAACCGCCGACTTAATTTTGGTCATGTCGCCTTCCAACATATTGGGAAAAGTATCAAATAAATAATTGCAAATCACATAACCCAATATAGAATCACCAAGAAATTCCATGCGTTCATTAGAACATTGCGGCGATTCCGCCCCCGAAGAATGAGTCAACGCCGTTCGCAAAAGTTCGGGATTGCGAAACGTATAACCGACTTGTTTTTGGCAATTTGCGAGAAAAGTATCCAAGTCCATGAATCAGAAAATTTCAAGTAAAAGGAATCCAAATAAAATAAAAGGAGTTCGAAGTGTCAACAACAAGGTATGGCGTTTCATATTACGTTTCACAACACATTTCACATTGCGGAAAACACCTTCGACAAAACAATTCGAGTCAGACCTCCATTGTGTTTTCCGTATTATATTACGTAAAAAGACGTTCGACAAGATACTTTTGCCAAAGACTCTTTGACCAACATAGAACAACATAACCAAATTCATTGACTAGGTTCATTAACCGAAATAATTTGTTCTTCGATCCAGTCAAGATAATCTTCATTTCCGGCAAGAATCGGCAACGCCACGATTTGCGGACATTCGTAAGGATGACCGTCGCGAACCGCTTCAACAAGTCGATCAAACAAGATTGATTTTGTTTTTGCTAAAACTAAAACTTCTTCGTTTATTTCGCGGTTTCCTTTCCAAATGTACGTACTCCGAATTGGTTTCAGAATCTGCGCGCAAGCAGCTAAATGTGTTTCCACAATTTTTGTTGCTGCGCGATTTGCGGATTCTTCGGTGGGAAACGTCATTTGAACTTGAATATAAGTTGACATGATCGAATGATTGGTTGGCAGGTTCATAAAATATTGCAAACAAAAAACGAAATAATGGGTCGAGTGCAAGCGAAATTGGCGCACACAATGACATTTTAAACACTCTTACGTGCGCCAATTCCGCTTGCACTCGACCAATAAAGTGATACCCGTTCAATCCAGCTCGCGAAATCTCTTGCTGCTTCTTTTGTATTTAAGGCATCTAACTCTGTAATCATCGTACTAAATAGCCTGATATCATCCGCAGGATTAATATCTCCCCATGCTAACCCATAACTCGCAGAGACATAATGAGGAATGATATATGTTGTTTCTTTATCAATTTGTTCAGGAAAATCAAGCATGTTGACAAGCAAAAATTTAAAAATATTATTTTTATACAAAAAATCAAGTCCTGTCTCAAGTATTGCTTGATAACTTACTTGTAAACCTAAATGTAAATTTACTACTGTATCACCAAAATTCCACGAGCGCCAAATTGTCCTTTTAGCGGTGTCCACAATTGATTGTCTAGATTTCCTTGAATTATTTTTAAGAGTAAATCTGAAATCTTGAGTATCCTTGTTCTTGCATTAAGAACTTCTTGTATAGGAAGAGAGTTGGTATTAATTAATCGATTATCCAATCTATCGAGCTCTTCTATTACTGGATTTAGATATACTTTACAACGCCACCAATTGTTCTTTTTTAAAGTTTTGAAATTTTGGAGTCATGAGTTTTTTGATTTCTTCTTTGTAATCAGTTTCAACTTTGTCGCGGCAGTTATTGATACCATTTTTGAATTCGTCGAAGTT